>JABSRT010000002.1 GCA_013214945.1 Gammaproteobacteria bacterium | reverse complement strand
TATTTGAATACTAATTGTTAAAGAACGTTTTAGCTCAACTAACTCGATGGTTAGGAGCAGCGCTTGGAACCCTGTGGCTCGTTGCGTTGGGAGACATATAATACGCTTCCCCATTTCGAAGTCAACGTTTAATTTAAGTTTCTTTTAACAAGAAGTTAAACCAATCTATTTTCTTCTCTAACCCGCTTCAGCACTTGCTTTCGTAAGCTGCTTTCCCGTTTCAGTGAGGCGCATTATAGGGAAGTTCTTGACGTTGGCAAGGGCTTTTTTACAGATTAATTTCGTTTGGTTACTTATGAAGCACAATGAAGACTAAATGCGATCTAAATCACTTTTTATCGCCCATTTACTTTGATAGATAACGATCTACGCCGAGCAATCTCTTTAATTAGCTTGGTAATTTGAAATATACCGTGATCATTGATTAATATCAGGGCGACATGTTGGCATTACTTGATAATAGTCCTACATTATCTATCGACATGCGTCAGTTACAGTTAATAGCTGCCGTTATAGTAGGAAAGCACCATGCAAATTACCGACAACACCAAACAACAATCTATTGTGCCACTTTTTAGACTAAGTTTTCGACCATTCTTTCTGTTCGCCAGCTTATTCAGTATTTTAGCGATCGGTTTATGGGTGGGTATGCTCTCAGGGTTATTTATGTTTGAACCTTATGGTAATGCTTTGTGGTGGCACAGCCACGAAATGCTGTTTGGTTTCACTTTCGCGGTCATTTGTGGTTTCTTATTAACGGCCATTGAGAATTGGACCGGCATTCCAGGCATTAGGAGTTGGCCACTCTTTATATTGTTCAGCGTTTGGCTCTGTGCCCGGCTGGCTTTATTATTTAATCTTACCCCGTCCTATTGGATTTTAGCCTTAGATATATCACCAGCACTACTTGCTGGGTATTTTCTCTGGCGTAGCATTGCGGCGGTAAAACAGTGGCGTAATGTAATCTTTGTTGTCGTTATGTTTATTTTCGCTTGGTCGAACGCGTTAATGCATATTAGTTTAATCGAAAACATACCCCAGCTTGCTAATCAATCGGTAACAACCATGGTTATGCTAGTTACATTAATTATGTGTGTGATCGGAGGTCGTGTTATTCCATTTTTTACCGCTCGTGGTACTGGCACTGACAAAGTAGCCCCCATTACTACCATCGAGTGTTTAGCGCTGATCCCACTCGTGGGCTATATTGTGCTATCAATTATCAATAGTTTCTTTAGCTTAGAAAGTTATTTACTCGCGACTTGTCTATTAGTTGCAGGCTTTGCCAATTTACTGCGCTTAATTCGTTGGCGCCCTTGGCTTGTAGTTAAAGTGCCACTATTGTGGTCTCTTCACGGTGCCTACCTCTTTATTCCATTGGGCTTAATAGTATTTGGCATTTCGTTGCTTGAACCAAGCCTCATTAAAACGTCTACCGCGATCCATTTTTTGACCGCTGGCGCCATGGGCGGTTTAATTATGGCAATGATGGCACGTGTATCTCTTGGCCACTCAGGACGACCTTTGGTGATAAAGCCACAGATGGTTGTCGCGTTTTCGTTGATTTTAACCGCCGGAGTGATCCGAGCTATCATCCCTTCATTATTACCCCAATTTAGCTTTTTATGTTATCAAGTAAGCGCGATTTTATGGATAGTCAGCTATAGCATTTTTGTTTGGGTCTATTGCCCTATTCTAAGCAAAGCGCGTATTGATGGTCGTCCAGGGTGATAAATGCGGTATCGACAGACCGATGCTAAGCAAATGTCGATTGTAGTATGCGCCCAACTCAGGCTATGATTAAATTTAGGAAATTATTATCACCGTCATTTAAAGGAGCTCATTGTGCGCATCCACCTCTTTCTTATTCTGCTTGTTAGTTTTTCGTTATTTTCCAGCGCAATATTTGCGCAAGTCATCTATAGCTGGACCGATAAAAATGGCAGTGCCAAATTTAGTGATAAAGTACCAGTTAATGTTGATCCCGGAGACTTAAAAAAAATAAATGTCCGTACTAATAGTTCATTTAAAACAGTCAAGCAAATCGCTAAAGAGCAAGATAAGACTATTTCACAGCAGCAGCAAGACCTCGTTAAAATGTCACAGCGAAACTGCGACATCGCAAATAACAATTTAAAAATGTTAAATTCATTTGCCAACATCACTCAAGTTGACTCAAACGGTAACGAGATTACCCTAACACCTGAGCAAAAGGCGCAACAACTTGACTTAACCCGTAAGCAAGCCGAAATTTATTGTACTAAATAACCTAATCACCGGATAAGCTAACTTGCCAATAGCCAGAGCGGCGCAGCAACAGCTTTTTGCTAGTTAAAGCTTAATTCCCCATCGACAACATCTACTTTGATTGTGTCTCCAGGGCCATATCTGCCCGCTAAGATCAATTGTGCTAATGGGTTTTCTAGCTGCTGGATTGCACGTTTTAAAGGTCTGGCCCCATAGGTTGGATCAAAACCATTAATCGCAAGTTGCTGCAATGCTTGATCTGTCACGCTCAGTTGGTAATCTTGCGCCTCTAATCGCTGCGCCAGTAATTGCAATTGTAACTTAGCGATGAACTCAATATTTTGTTGGCTTAAAGCATGAAAGACCACACTTTCATCGAGTCGATTTATAAATTCAGGACGAAAGCTCTGCTTAACCACCGCCATCACTGCCTGTTTGAGCTCAGCAGGGCTGCTAGTGCCTAATTGCTTTTGGATCACTTCGGATCCTAAGTTAGAGGTCATAATGATCACGGTATTTCTAAAATCGACCGTGCGCCCTTGCCCGTCGGTGAGCCGGCCATCATCTAATACTTGCAGTAAAATATTAAAAACGTCGCTATGGGCTTTTTCAATTTCGTCGAGCAGGATCACTGAATAAGGTTTACGGCGTACCGCTTCGGTTAAATAGCCGCCTTCTTCATAACCAACATACCCCGGAGGAGCACCAATTAACCGCGCTACGGAATGCTTTTCCATAAACTCCGACATATCAATGCGAACCATGGCGTCGTTGCTATCAAACATAAAATTAGCCAGTGCTTTACACAATTCGGTTTTCCCAACTCCGGTTGGCCCCAAAAACAAAAAGGATCCAATCGGCCGGTTTTGATCAGACAAACCAGCCCTAGAACGACGAATAGCGTTGGACACAGCCGTAACCGCCTCTTTTTGACCAACCACCTGCTGATGAAGATAAGACTCCATCGCTAATAGCTTGGCTTTTTCCCCTTCAAGCATTTTATTTACTGGGATGCCGGTGGCACGAGATAGCACTTCGGCAATTTCGTCGGCGGTCACTTTATGCCGAAGCAACGTCATCTCTTGCATATCGGCTTGCGAGGCTAAATCGAGTTGGTGTTCCAATTCCGGAATTCTGCCATATTGCAATTCAGACATTCGGCTTAAATCGCTGGCGCGGGTGGCTATTTCTAAATCTTGACGCGCTTGTTCTAACGTCGATTTAATATTCTGAGCGCCTGATAATGAAGCCTTTTCCGCTTTCCAAATTTCGTCGAGCTCAGAAAATTGTAGCTCTAAACTGGCCAAATCACTTTCCAGTTTATGTAAACGCTTTTTAGAAGCATCATCTTCTTCGTTGCTCAGCGCTTGCTGCTCAAGCTTAAGCTGAATAATTTTTCGCTCTAACCGATCCAGCGCTTCAGGCTTAGAATCTATCGCCATGCGGATGCCTGCAGCAGCTTCGTCGATTAAATCAATCGCTTTGTCGGGTAGTTGACGGTCGCTGATATAACGGTGCGAAAGAGTCGCCGCAGCAACAATGCCAGGATCGGTTATTTCAACGGCATGATGGAGCTCATAACGCTCTTTTAAACCGCGTAATATCGCAATAGTGTCTTCGACGCTAGGTTGTTCTACCAATATCTTTTGAAAACGTCGCTCTAACGCCGCATCTTTTTCAACATACTGACGGTATTCGTCGAGCGTAGTCGCGCCAACACAATGGAGATCACCTCGTGCTAACGCTGGTTTTAGCATGTTACCAGCGTCTAACGCTCCGTCTGACTTACCCGCACCGACCATGGTATGAAGTTCATCGATAAACAGAATAATTTGACCTTCGGCTTTGGCCAATTCGTTAAGCACGCTTTTTAAGCGCTCTTCAAATTCACCGCGATATTTGGCACCGGCAAGTAATGATCCCATATCAAGTGACAAAACACGTTTATTTTTAATGCCTTCAGGTACTTCACCGTTAATAATTCGCTGGGCTAAGCCTTCGACAATAGCCGTTTTACCCACACCAGGTTCGCCAATTAATACCGGATTATTTTTGGTTCGACGTTGTAGCACCTGAATGGTTCGGCGAATTTCATCATCACGACCAATCACTGGATCAAGTTTGCCGAGTTCGGCTCGTTCGGTTAAATCAACGGTATATTTGTCGAGCGCTTGACGATTATCTTCAGCGTTTTGTTCTTCGACTTTTTGGCCTCCACGTAAGGTTTCAATCGCGTCGCTAACGATGGCACTGGTTAAGTTAGCTTTTCTTAATATTTCACCGAGTGCGCCTTTATCATTAAGCGCAGCGAGCACAAAAAGCTCACTGGAAATGTAGCGATCTTTGCGTTTTTGCGCCAACTTATCACAAATATTAAGCAAAGAAATCATCGCATTAGAAAGCTGAACATCACCACTAATACCATCGATTTGAGCCAGCCGATCAAGCGCCTGCGCCAGCCGAGAACGGATGGTGCTAATGTTTGCTTTGCAAGAGCTTAATAAATTTCGGGTACTGCCGCCTTCTTGAGCAAGCAAGGCAGAAAATAAATGAATGGGTTCAATATATTGGTGATCGCGTCCTAGCGCTAAGGATTGAGCGTCTGAAATCGCCAGTTGAAATTTATTGGTGAGCCGATCTAATCGCATAAGTAATTCCCTTCTAAACTATTACTTATAGAATTGGGGACATTTTTTTATTTTTCAAGCAATAATCATCGCAATCGAGCGTGTTATTAAATTGATTCAATCCAAATCAAGCTAACCATTCGACCGGTTTGACCATCACGACGATAAGAAAAAAATAACTCTTGTTGCGTGTAGGTACAATAATCGCCACCACTGACTTGTTTAATGCCCAAATCAGCTAACCGAGCTCGGGCAAGCTGGTACAAGTTTGCTAGATATTTTTCACCAACGCTGGTGAAACACTCAAGATCTTGTGGCCGTTTTTTGACAAAGCAATCGACGACATCCTGACCGACTTCAAACGCATTAGCACCAATCGCTGGTCCTAACCACACCATTAAATCTTGCGGTGCTACCTTAAATTTCGCCACGCTTTGTTCGATAATGCCGTTGGCTAAGCCACGCCAACCAGCATGAACTGCAGCCACCTGCTGGCCACGACTATCACAAATCAGCAAGGGTAAACAATCAGCGGTCATCACCGCCATCACCCGATTAGCCACTTGAGTTATCGCGCCATCAGCAGTTGGGATCACTGCTGTACTATTGGTTTTATCACCATTGACAATAATCGTCGAATGCACCTGCTCAAGCCACAAAGGCTCACTAGGTAACTGCTGGCGCAACAAAGCGCGGTTAGCAGCGACTGCTTCTGGATTATCACCAACATGTTGCCCAAAGTTGTTGCTAACAAAAGGCGTGCCGCTAGCCCCACCATCACGAATGGTGGTAAAGGCTTTAATATGCGGCGGCGCCTGCCAGTTGGCAGCAATCATTGGTGGCTAAACCTTAGTAAAAATCAGGATTGTTAAGCGTATCTTCGCGCAGACATTCGGTCATATCGACCATATCTTGCGGTATTGGCGCCTGCCATCTCATTTGCTCACCGGTGATTGGGTGAATCAATTGCAGTTTTACCGCGTGCAACGCTTGGCGTTTAAAACTACGCATTGCGGTCATTAGCTCATCTGATGAATTTTTCAATGGACGAGGACGACCACCATAAACCGGATCACCTAATAACGCATGGCGTAAGTAAGACATATGAACGCGAATTTGGTGAGTACGGCCTGTTTCTAGGCGTAAGCGTAAACGGGTATGGCCTCTAAACTTTTCGGCGATACGGTAACGGGTAACGGCTTCTTTACCCATTGGGTCAACCGCCATATGAGTTCGTTTGGTTGGATGACGTGCAATAGGTGCTTCAACAATGCCACCGGCAGTCATTTTTCCAATCGCGATGGCTTCGTATTCACGCGTTACCGCACGCTTTTGGATCATCCGTACTAGCTTGGTTTGCGTCGCAATTGTTTTGGCAATCACCATCAGACCCGTCGTATCTTTGTCAAGACGGTGAACAATACCACAACGAGGTACTTGCTCAATATCAGGACAATGATGCAATAACGCATTTAATACTGTGCCGTCAGGATTACCTGCACCGGGATGTACGACTAATCCGGCCGCTTTGTTAATCACTAGTAGATGTTCATCTTCATAGACGATATTAAGTTCAATATCTTGCGCAATCCAGCGTTCGTCTAATTCGATAGTAACATTCACTGCAATAGTTTCATCGCCGCGCATTTTAGTTCGCGCCTTGGTCATTACTTCACCATCGACTACGACATTACCATTTACAATCCATTCTTTTAATCGACTGCGAGAATACTCACTAAATAGCTCGGCCATAGCCTGATCTAATCGTAGATTACATTGTTCAGGAGACAACTCACCTGCTAACTCTATTTGCTGATTCATTAATAATTCTTCTTAAAGGGAAACTTATTGCCCCATTAATACTCAAAAAAACTCACGTTAGAGCGTATTGTAGCTTTAATTTTGCTTCAGCTTAATAGATACTTATCAATTCTGTGAGAATAATGAATAAAATTATGACTAAAAGAAGTTCCCTGCTCGGCCTATCTTTGGTATTAGCCGTTGTTTTATCTGGCTGTGCCAGTAAACCATCACCGAAACCAGTCACGATAGACACGCCCGAAAAAATGTACGAGAATGCTCAAAAATCACTCAACGATGGCAGTTTACTTCAGGCGACTACCTTGCTCGAAGCCATGGAATCGCGATATCCGTTTGATCCGCAAGCGACTCAAGTTCAACTTGATTTAATATCGGCTTACTATCGCCAAGGTAATTTAGAGCAAGCTTTGGCTAGCATTGATCGTTTTTTACGTTTAAACCCAACCCATCCAGACATCGATTATGTGCTCTATATGCGTGGTTTAAGTAATATGCAATCGGATCAAAACATGTTTCATGACATGTTTGATATAGATCGCAGCGATCGTGACCCGCAATTTTCTATTCAAGCCTTTAAAGATTTTAAACAACTGATAACCGCCAAACCTAACAGCCATTATGCGCCAGACGCTAGACAACGAATGGTCGCGTTAAAAAATCGCTTAGCACGTCATCAGCTGTCAGTAGCCAACTACTACCTTGAGCGTGGAATTTATGTTGCAGCAATCAACCGAGCAAAACTGCTATTATCGCGCTTTAATGACACCCAATATACCCAAGGTGCATTGGAAGTCATGATAACGAGCTATCAGGCCTTACAGCAGCCTGAGCTGGCCGATAAAACAGCTAAGGTATTAGCGCTAAACTTTCCAACCCAGCTAACTAAATAACGTTAGTCATTGCTTTAACCTTGTCACTACTGCAGCCGTTGCAGTGGTGGCGGCTTGCCCGCTAATATTTGAACCTATCTCCCTTTGTGCTAATGACTTATGGTCAATGAATAAATCAGCAATCTGATGAAGGTGTAATGCCCTCACGCTATCTATCAATAATATTGTGAAAGAGAGTCCCAATGAAATTTGAGCCCGCACTGCAACAGGCCACCTTAATTAAACGCTACAAGCGCTTTTTAGCTGATGTCATTTTGGAAGATGGTAGCCAAACCACCATCCACGTTGCTAACACCGGCGCAATGTCAGGGTGCGCGCAGCCCGGTGATATTATTTGGTATAGCACCTCTAGCAACCTCAAACGTAAATACCCATTTAGCTGGGAGCTGACCCAAACCGCAGCAGGCCACTTTATTTGCGTTAACACCATTAGAGCAAATCAATTAGCTGAAGACGCAATCAGGCTAGGTGTTATCAGCGAGCTAGTAGGTTATAAGCTGCTGCAACGAGAAGTAAAATACGGCAATGAAAACAGCCGGATTGATATTATTTTAAGTGATGGCGACCAGCCAGATGCTTTCGTTGAGGTTAAAAGCGCGACCCTGCTAGAAAATGGCCAAGGCTACTTTCCTGATGCAGTAACCGTCCGCGGCCAAAAACATTTACGTGAATTAATGACCATAGCGCAGAGCGGTCATCGTGCAGTGTTGCTCTTTGCAATATTGCATACTGGCATCAATAGCGTCCAAGCGGCGCAGCATATTGATCCTAAATATGCCCAGTTGTTAAGCCAAGCAAAAAACGCCGGGGTGGAGGTTATTTATTATAAAGCCAATATTAATAGTAGGTTCATCGAACTGTCGTCACACTCGACGCCCGTCAATATTTAACATGACGTATTATTATCTTAGCAAAGTTAAATTTGGTTAAATTCTAATAAATAATTACATTATTAAATAAAAAGGCGTTACCTTAGAATTTACCATATCGTTGTCTCTATGCCCCATTAAGCCTAGGAACGATGTTATACTTCGAGATAAACATTAAAGATAAATATGCTTAATTTTTCAGTTAGGGGTTGAAATATAGTTATCAATTCCCCATATATAAGCCATTATTTTTATGATTATAATTTGCCATCGTAAATTTATTTTGCTATAGATATCGCCCTAAAATTTAAGCAAGATAAAATTCGCAAATGTTGGCGAGTACAGGAGAAGCAAAATGCCTACAGCAAATGCTAAAAAACTTGGAGTAATGGCAATTGCCAACGTTGAACCTTATCAGTTAAAACCTGGTGAAGAGTTCATGAACGAAGCGCAATTAGATCATTTTAAGAAGATCTTAGGGGCTTGGCGCAATCAATTACGCCAAGAAGTAGATCGCACCTTGCATCACATGCAAGATGAGGCAGCAAACTTTCCAGATCCGGTTGATCGTGCAGCTCAAGAAGAAGAGTTTGCACTAGAACTACGCACCCGCGATCGTGAGCGTAAGTTAATTAAGAAAATAGAAAAAACCTTAGTGTTAATCGAGGAAGATGATTTCGGTTTCTGCGATACCTGTGGAATTGAAATTGGGATCCGTCGTTTAGAGGCTCGTCCTACAGCTAATCAATGCATTGACTGTAAAACACTTTCTGAAATTAAAGAACGCCAAATGGCGAGTTAATTTCGTTTGAATCTAATTCAGAAAAGCGCCGTCTTTTCTGAATTAGATCATCACTTGACACAATAGTACTAATGACCAACACACCATCGTATCGTGGGCGATTTGCCCCATCGCCATCAGGCGATCTTCATTTTGGTTCTCTTATTGCCGCTCTTGGCAGTTATCTTGACGCAAAAAGCAATCAAGGCCAATGGCTATTGCGAATTGAAGACATTGATCCGCCGCGAGAAGTACCTGGCGCCAGTCATGCCATTATCAATACCCTTGAACAGTTTGGACTGCAGTGGGACGGCCCAATTGTCTACCAAAGCCAACGTCACGAGTTTTACCAACACCAACTTGACTTAATCTTAAATAAACACCGAGCTTATGGTTGCGACTGTACCCGAAAAATGATCATGCAAGCTGGCGGATTATATTTAGGACAGTGCGCCCACAAAACCCAATTAAGTACGCCGCACTCAACCCGCTTTGCAAACAGTAACGGTATTAGTCAGTTTATTGATCGGCTGCAGGGAACAACCGAGGTTAGCTGTGATTTTGCGACTGAAGATTTTATTCTTAAACGCAAAGATGGTTTATTTGCTTACCAACTTGTGGTGGTACTTGACGATATTGAGCAGCAAATAACCGACGTAGTTCGAGGCTGCGATCTACTTGAAGTCACCAGCCGCCAATTAACCTTGCTACAGTATTTGGAGGCATCGCCAATTCGTTATCTGCATTTACCATTGGCTATTAATGCTCAAGGCTTAAAATTAAGTAAGCAAAACCATGCAATGGCGCTCGATTTAAAAAAACCTAAACAACAACTCATTAAAGCCTTAGCGTTTTTAGGTCAGACTATTCACGAACAATATCAAGACTATACGATAGAACAATTATTAATTAGTGCGACAAACAACTGGCAAATTTCTCAGATCCCATTAGCTGTGCCACCACTAACTGAAATCATTAGCAATTGATCCCAAGTTAGGCTTATATTTTGACGCATCGTGATGTACTATTGCCCCCCAAATTTTAATCGTTTGTGTCCAATAGTGGTTAAAAAAGTAAAATATCAAGGGCTATTTACATAATGTAGGAGTCACGTTGCACGAAAAATTCGCGCAACGATTAATCGTTAGTCAGTAATAAAATACTGGATTAACCTGTTCAATAGAGGTGAGTTATCTTTTCTAAAGTTATTAAGCTATGCCGCCAAGTTATCCGCGGTGTTGCTGTCGAGTCGAAAAAAGTCGAACAGAGCGCATTAGCGGTCGAAGTAGTTGAGCGCGCTGAGCATTCAATTTCAAGGTCACACATGAGTCCCAATGCAGTCAAAGTATTGCATCGTCTTAACCGCGCCGGATTTGAAGCCTATTTAGTCGGCGGTGCAGTCCGTGACTTGTTATTGGATCAACAACCGAAAGATTTCGATGTCGCCACCAATGCGACACCAGAGCAAATCAAGGACTTATTTAGAAATAGCCGCTTAATTGGCCGTCGCTTTCGACTTGCCCATATTCTATTTGGCCGTGAAGTGATTGAAGTGGCAACCTTACGCGGTCATCATCAAGAAACAGATACCGAGCAACTCGCCAAACAAAGCGACAAAGGCATGTTATTGCGCGATAACGTTTATGGCACCATCGACGAAGATGCTGAGCGCCGCGATTTTACCGTTAACGCCCTATATTATAATGTGGCTGACTATTCCATTCGCGCCTATGGCGGCGGCTTAGACGATCTAGACGATGGCATCTTACGGATGATCGGCGATCCAGCGACCCGTTATAAAGAAGATCCGGTCAGGATGTTAAGAGCGGTTCGCTTTGCAACCAAACTCGATATGACCATAGCTGATGACACCCAGCAACCAATTAAAGACTTGGCTCCCTTGCTAAAATCTATCCCAGCGCCACGTCTATTTGAAGAATATCAGAAGCTTTTTCTGTCAGGAAAAGCGCTGGCTAACTATGAAATGTTAAACCAATTCGGACTATTCGAGCATTTATTCCCAGCTTGTGCCGAGTTGCTAAGCAACAATGAACAAGGTAAAGAAGCTGCGCTTAATCGCTTAGTCTGTAAAAATACCGATCTAAGATTAGCCAATGATCAACGAGTAACCCCAGCCTTCATCATTGCCGCCTTTTTGTGGTACCCAATTGAAGTGCGCGCTCAAGAAATAATGACCGATGGTGGCTTAAGTTATTACGACGCAATCATGGTCGCGATGAATGACGTTTGCGATAACCAATGTCGCTCGGTCGCAATTCCAAAGCGCTTCACTAGCATGGCACGCGATGTTTGGAACCTGCAATTGCGTTTACCGCGCCGCAGTGGCGCGCGCGCATTTAAGTTAATGACTCACCCTAAATTCCGCGCTGGTTATGATTTACTGTTAATCCGTGGCGAAATTGAAGGCGGCGAAACCCAAGAGTTAGCCCAGTGGTGGACAACGTTCCAACATGCCGGTGAAAAAGTGCAATGTGACATGGTCCGTAAATTAGGCGCGCCAACCAAACGTCGCCGCGCGCCGCGTCAATCGAAAACCAAACCATCACAACCAGAATAAATCACCATGAATACTTGTTATATTGGCATCGGCAGCAATTTAGAGCAGCCTGTAGAAAAAGCACAACAGGCAATAGCCGCCCTAAAGTTATTGCCACAATCAGAATTTATTGCGGTATCACCGCTTTATTGCAGTAAGCCGATGGGGCCAAGCGATCAACCTGATTACATTAATGCTGTCGCTGCAATAAAGACATCTCTGGCACCACTGGCGCTGCTTGACCAACTTCAACAGATTGAGCAACAACAGGGCCGTACCAGAAAAGCAGATCGCTGGGGTCCCAGAACCCTAGATTTGGATTTATTGCTGTTTGGTGAGCAAATCATCGAGTGTGATCGCCTGACAGTGCCGCATTATGGGATGAAACAACGTGAGTTTGTATTGTATCCATTATTCGATATTGCGGCTAATTTACGGTTACCTTGCGGTGAAATGTTATCAATAGTGGTAAAGAATTGTCCTTTGAACGATTTACAAGTATATTGTGGCAACTGATACCAATCAGAATAAACAACCAGATACTATAGTCCTATCGCAGCATCTCTTTGCTAAGGCAGTTGCGATAATATCATTGTAAAATAGTATCTTTGATAAATTTAGATCGAAGACTTCGATCATGAACTTATTCCAATTGGTGTAAGTATTAGGGCAAGTGAAGATTATGAAAAAGAATATGACTGGCACCAAGCTAATTCAAATGAAGCAGCAAGGCGATAAAATAACTGCCATTACTGCCTACGATTCGAGTTTCGCAGGGGTATTTTCGAGCCAAGGTGTCGACATTATCCTAGTGGGCGATTCTCTAGGCATGGTTTTACAGGGTAACGATTCAACTTTACCTGTTACTGTCGATGAGATGGCTTACCATGTCCGATGCGTTAACGCCGGCAACCAAGGCTCATTGCTGATCGCTGATATGCCATTTATGAGCTACGCGACGCCAGAACAAACCTGGACCAATGCGACGACCTTGATGCGCGCGGGTGCCAATATGGTTAAGCTAGAAGGCGGCAAGTGGCTACTTGAATCAATTTCAGGTCTAACCGAACGCGGCATTCCGGTATGTGCCCATATCGGTTTAACCCCACAGTCGGTTAATGTCTTTGGCGGTTATAAAGTTCAAGGTCGTGAAGAAGCACAAGCACTAAAAATGATTGACGAAGCTTTAGCGCTGCAAGGCGCAGGTGCTCAGTTATTGGTGATTGAATGTGTGCCTAGCTTGTTAACCAAGCGTATTAGTGATGCGTTGACTATCCCTGTTATTGGTATTGGTGCTGGTCCTCACAGTGACGGCCAAATATTAGTGATGCACGACATATTGGGCATTTCGAGCGGTTACATCCCTAAATTTTCGAAAAACTACATTAAACAAACTGGTGATATTCATTTAGCAATTGCCAGCTATGTTGAAGAAGTAAGAGCCGGCACTTTCCCCGGTCCTGAACATAGTTTCGAGTAAGATTGGCGGTTAAAATGAAAACAATTTCAGATAGTAAACAGCTGCGGGCTCAAATTAGAGCATGGCGCTTAGCTGGCGAAACCATTGCTTTTGTCCCAACTATGGGCAATCTTCATTTAGGCCACCTAACCTTGGTTGATGAAGCAAAAAAACGCGCCAGTAAAGTAGTGGTCAGTATTTTTGTCAATCCAATGCAATTTGATAACAAAAATGATTTATCAAATTACCCACGGACCTTGCAAGAAGATCAAGATAAGTTAATCGATCGTCAAACTGATTTACTGTTCACCCCGACCCCTGCTCTCATTTACCCTAAGGGGCTAGACGCGCAAACCTATGTTGAAGTGCCTGGCATAAGTGATATTTTATGTGGTGCCAGCCGCCCTGGTCACTTTCGTGGCGTTGCGACTATTGTTGCCAAGCTTTTCAACTTGGTTACTCCAGATGTCGCATGTTTTGGTACTAAAGATTATCAGCAGCTGCAAGTCATTAAGAACATGGTAACGGATCTATCGATTGGCACCGAAATTGTTGGTGTTCCAACGGTGCGAGAAACGACGGGCTTAGCCAAAAGTTCGCGTAATAATTACCTAACAGAACAAGAGATGAGTGTCGCACCATTACTGTTTGAAACCATGCAGCAGTTAGCACTGGCAATAACTGATGGTGAATCTATTGTTGAACAAATTGCGCTAGCAACCGACAAACTTAACGCATCGCCCTTTATTACTGATTATATTAAAGTACGTTATGCTAATGATTTATCAAAAGTAACGGCTGCGGATCAAAATTTAGTCATTTTAGCAGCCGCTTATCTTGGTAAGGCTCGATTAATTGATAATATGGTATTTAATCCGAACGTTTAAACCTATTGCCATGATTTTAAAACTATAGTCATAATTTAAAACTTATAGTCATGAGTTTAAACGAAAGCAGATTTATTTAGTATTGACGGTAACCACTAATATCAGTCGGAAAGTCGCTCGGAGATAGCCCTTTGGCAATCCTCACTGACGATTTGGCTAAGTCGATAAATTTAACGTCTCGGTAGCTCTTATACTTTACCGAATAAAAGGTTTTAACGATCGGCGATTTGTTATCGTCGGCATTCGATTGCCACACCAAACCTGCCATGCCATCACTTAAAGCCACTAGTGATCCCACGGGAAAAAACCCCATCTTGATCATAAACTTCCGCAGTAAATCACCATCGAGATGATGAGGCACTAAGGTGTTCATTATTTTAAAGGCTTGGCTTGGGCTCATGCCGGCTTTATAAACTCGCACGGCGGTTAGCGCGTCATAAATATCAACAATAGAGCTCATGCGTCCGACTAATGAAATTTGATCGCCACTTAAACCTAACGGATATCCAGTACCATCAAGTTTCTCGTGATGCATAGTACTAACATCGCGGGCGATTGGTGATAATCCCTCAATAGCATCAAGCAGTGGAATAGACAGAACCTGATGTTGTTTCATGTGGGTAAATTCATCTGCTGTCAGCCGTGCTGGTTTGTTTAACACCGCCAGATCGACTTGGGTTTTACCAATGTCATGGATGATGCCACCCACCATGAGCTTCTTTAACATTGAGTGGTTAAAACCAAGGTGACGGCCAAAAGAAACCAATAATACTCCAATATTAATCGAGTGTTCGAGTAAGTAAGCATCTTTGGTGCGCAGCGCGCTTAACGACTGCAGCGCATCTGAGTTAGCCAATAATGATTCAACTAATTGATCCGCAATCTTATTAACCGGGCCAATATCAACGCCATTGCCTTGCGCAAGTGAGATTAATAATTTGTTGACTACTTGTTTGGATTCAGCAAACAACCTTGTGGCACGGTGGATTTCTTGATTAAAAGAAACACTATTGACCATGCTAGCATCAAAGTCGTTGATCTGTGATTTGTCGATGTCGATCGTAACCTGAAGGATATTTTTACTGAATAGGTGCTCTAATACCGCTTGATTTTTTACTAAACCAGGGTTAGTAACGACGATTTTCTTTCGCTTATCCGCTAAACCGACGAGATACATACCGAGGGTCAATTCATTGATCGAGATTTCTTGTAAATTCATTATTATGATTATAATTACAGTTGTTACTACTTTCGTCTATTGTAACCTGAAACTCGCCATTGAAACACTGATTAGTGCCGCTGAACTATCGAACATCATCAATCTCAACTGACATTAATCAATTTAATCATTATAACAATAAGATACAATAAAGTTCGTTTATAAAAACAACAAAAAAGAGGGTTATATAATGGGTTCATGTTGCGGCGCCTGTGGCGGACAAGCCACAGAAAAAACAAAGCAAGAGCAATTAGAAGAGAAGCAAGAACAACAAAAGAAAGAACAGGCGAAGCAAATACCACAGCAGTCGTAATGTTTCGGGGCAATATAACCATAACCACCCATGTGGTGATTATGGCTCTGTGATAAAACTCTCGTTAGGTTTTAACAGACAAGCTCGCGTTTAATTTAAACAAGGGCTGACCGCTGGCTTGGTACTTACGTTCAAACGGGGTAATGCATGGCTGTGGCACAAATTCAGCCACCTCGCTGCTATGGTTGGTGATAGCCAACGCCGCAGAAAACTCTTCCAAATACAAACGCCAGTTACTGCGCATTTCTAACTCACCACCTAAGGCAACTAAGCTAGGAAATACCGCAGCGCCATGCCAACGTCGTTGCACATGTTTGGCTTTAGGCCATGGGTTCGGATATAAAATAAAATGTTTTTCCGGCAACATTTGGGCGTCAAGTGCCAAGCGCCAAAAGTCATTAAGATCGGTACGTAACAACATGAAGTTATCGATACCGTGCTGCTCGTAAGCTTCATTTTTATTTAACCGATGCCCTGACTTATCCATACCAATCACTAAATGATTCGGATACATTTTAGCTAAATTTATCGTACTGTCACCAACGCCACAGCACGAGTCGAAAATAATTGGCTTACCACTGCGCTGCACTTCTAGTTCGACTTGCTTAAAGCCATCAATAGAATGCTGTTGATATGGTTTTTGAAAGGCATGCTTTAAATGCTTTTCAACGATGTCAGCCAGTTTTTCGTGCACCCCTGGCTGATTGGTAACAATTTGGTGCGAGTTTGCAAAAGACATGATTTTTAACCTTAACTAAAACCTTAACGAATACTTTAAGAACGAAGACCTATACCACGCGAGATCATCCAGTGCGCAATGCTATATAACGCCACCACAAAACCAAAAATCATCGAAAAAGAATACAGTAATGGAATATCGCTAATACCCAAAAAACCATATCTGAAGGTATTAATCATATAAACAATGGGGTTAACCTGTGATACCCCTTGCCAAAAATCAGGCAACATCGTCAGTGAATAAAATACGCCACCCAGATAGGTTAGCGGGGTCAAAATGAAGTTTGGAATAATGCTAATATCATCGAAACTTTTCGCCAGTACCGCATTTATCAAGCCGCCTAAAGAAAACAAGATTGAGGTCGCCAACACGCTGACCATTAACACCGGCAAGTTAAAAATTTGTAACGGTACAAAAAACAGTGACAGACAGGTCACTATGGTGCCGACGAGCAAGCCACGGATAACGCCACCACCCACATAACCGGTAATAATAATCCAGGTAGGTACGGGCGCGACCATCAGTTCTTCAACGTTACGCTGAAATTTAGAACTAAAAAATGACGAGGCAACATTGGAATATGAGTTGGTGATAACCGACATCATGATTAAGCCCGGCACGATAAATTCGATATAACTCACCCCAGACATTTGACCAATACGTTCGCCAATTAAGTTACCAAAAATAACAAAATACAAACTCATAGTAATGGCCGGCGGTACCAGAGTTTGCAGCCAAATTCTGGTAAAACGATTAACTTCCTTGGTAATAAGGCTTTTTAATGCAATGTAATAAAGTGATGACACGAGGCCTCCTAACGATTTTGTTCAACAATACGGATAAATAATTCTTCTAGTCGATTAGCTTTACTGCGCATGCTCACCACATCAATGCCTTGCTCGCTCAATTGGCTAAACAATAAATTGATGGTCTGGCCGCGCTCAACATCAACCTCAAGCGTATGCTCATCAATGGTGCGCACCGTAAAACCATCGAGCTGACAAGCACGATCAGTAGCAACGATTTCTAGCACCAACGTTTCAAGATGCAGCTTGGCCAATAATGACTTCATGCTGGTATTTTGGACCATTTTACCCTGATCAATAATCCCGATATTACGGCATAACATTTCAGCTTCTTCAAGATAATGGGTAGTTAAAATAATGGTCACACCGTCTTGATTTAATTGGCGTAAAAAGTCCCACATTGAACGACGCAGTTCAATATCAACCCCGGCTGTTGGTTCATCAAGAATTAATAATTTAGGCCGATGCATTAACGCACGCGCAATCATTAAACGGCGTTTCATGCCGCCTGATAATTCACGTGATTTTTCATTGCGTTTATCCCACAACTCTAGCTGGGTTAAATAGATCTCGGCGCGTTTAAGCGCTTCGACTCGCGGCACCCCGTAATAACCGGCTTGAATCATCACCACTTCTAACACGGTTTCAAACTGATTAAAGTTAAATTCTTGCGGCACTAAACCAATATGTTGTTTTGCTTGCACTAAGTCGGTATCGATATTAAACCCAAACACCTCAACTTGGCCCTGGGTTTTATTGACCAAAGACGAAATAATACCAATGGTGGTCGACTTACCTGCGCCATTAGGCCCAAGCAATGCATAAAAGTCGCCTGCCTCAACGGTGAGATCTATGCCTTTTAATGCTTCAAAACCACCTTTATAGGTTTTTGTCAGCCCTGTTATCTTTAATGCGTTCATTATCTGGGGATACCTTTGATAGCCAATCTAAATACTTGGGCTAGTATACCGATTAATTTTACCTATAGACTATTGCGTACTACTAATTGCGATAATAATCACCTAGGATTTGTTATTTTATGATCAATGGCCCTCTACTATGCTGATCGAACGCTTGCTGATTACTTTATTTCCAATCGCCTTTATTGTCGCGATTGGCTTTGCATACACCAAAAAGTATCAACCTGACCTAAGTTTTTCGAATACGATTAATATGGATGTATTTCTGCCTGCGCTGATATTTTCAGTGTTAGCAGCCAAATCGTTCGATTTATTTCAATATCAGGGGTTAGCGCTGGCAACGACCGTCGTGATCTTGGGCTCCGGCATTATTTTATTACCGCTGCACTTTTTAGGGGTCAATTTAAAAACCTTCTTGCCGCCAATGATGTTTAATAATACTGGCAACATGGGCATTCCATTAATTGTTTTAACCTTTGGTGAGCAAGCTTTACCGGCGGCTGTGATTATTTTCTTAATTAGCATGATCTGGCACTTCACCCTCGGAATTTACATTTTAGATCATAAAACCAAGCTCTATAAACTGCTTGGCATGCCGATTATGATTGCCACTATCATGGGGCTAATCATCAGCATCACTCAATTTACTGTGCCGCAGGGTTTAATGATATCAATTGAAATGATCGGCCAAATTTCGATTCCATTGATGTTATTTACCCTGGGGGCACGACTGACCGATGTCGATTTTTCAGACTGGAAAATAGGGGTACTTGGCGCAATTCTTTGCCCTTTATCTGGGATTATTCTCGCGGTGATGGTTCAGCAGCTGATTCAATTACCGCCACAGCAATATGCTATTTTACTGGTGTTTGGCGCGATGCCGCCAGCAGTACTCAATTACATTTTGGCCGACAAATACCACCAGCAACCGACCAAGGTAGCGGCGATTGTTTTAATTGGCAATATGTTTAGCCTCGTGAGTCTGTCATTAACCTTGGCGTATGTTTTATAACAAAGGACATTATTTTGAAGCGGTATAAATCAGCTAAAATTAACCAAATTTTGGTCTCTAGCGCAAAATTAGCGCGCAGTGCGCTGATTATACTGAGCTGCCTTTATCTGGGCAAAGGGGTCAGCTACCTTACCGCGCTGCCGATATCAGGCAGCATTTTCGGGTTATTATTGTTATTTACTGCCCTAAGCCTGCGCCTAGTGCCGCTGAGTTATTTGCAGCCAACTACCAGCTTGCTGCTCAATTACATTACCTTGTTTTTTGTCCCGGTCGGCGTCGGGTTATTACAATATACCAACTTATTGGCCGAGTTTTGGCCTGCGATTGTGTTTAGCAGTGTGGTAAGCACCTTAGCGGTATTAATTAGTGTCGGCTGGTGTTATCAAAAATTAACTAACCGAGCTGACAACTCGTGATGATTTATCTTTATTTACTCGCCACTATTGCGGTATTCCTTGGTGCTAAAACAATTAGCGCTAAATTTAATAGTCCTTTGGCTAATCCTTTACTGATCGCTATTGTATTTTTTATTGCCTTATTTAGTTTGTCGCCTTTAAATTATCAACACTATGCACTCGCCAACCAACCCTTTATTTGGTTGTTAGAGCCGGCAGTAGTCGCGTTAGCTATTCCACTGTTTAGTCAGATCAATCAAATAAAAGCCAATGCCAACGCTATTTTTATCAGCTGCAGTTGCGGCGTCATTATCGCGATTTCAAGCTGCTTAGCCATTGCTTTATTGTTCACCGATGACCGGGTATTGTTACTGTCATTGCTACCAAAATCTGTGACCAGCCCAATTGCGATGGCGGTCGCTAATGAAACTGGCGGGCTGGCTTCACTCGCTGCTGCGGTGGTGATTGGCGTCGGTCTGTTTGGTGCACTGGCAGGTTTTAGCATTCTTAAGCGCTGCAATATTACCAATGCCCAAGCGCAAGGGTTAGCTATCGGCTGCAGCGCTCATGCTATTGGCACAGCCAAGGCGATTGAGGTTGGCCCAGAACAAGCGGCTTTTAGTTCATTGGCTTTAGTCATTAGCGGCGTGCTTACCGCCTTAGTTGCACCGTTATTTGCTTGGTTATTAGGTCTTTTTATCTCATACTGAAATTAATTGTGTTAACCCAAGGTCTAGTGTTTTAAGTCACACTAAAAAATATAACAATTAATGACAAATATAATCGATCCCCTAATTAACCCAGCGACTAACTGTACCTTAGTATTGTTGTGTAAACGTCCAGCGCTGCACCACGGCAAACAACGCTTGGCTGCGACCATAGGCCCCGAGCTAGCGCTTAACTTCGCCCAGCATTTTCTGGCTTGCGCGTTAGAGGATCTAAATCAATGGCCGGGCAAGTTAGTGATCTCCCCTGCCAGTGAGTGCGACGGCCCGTGGGCGGGTAAACTACTTGGTAAACCTGCTTTGGTCTTGCCACAACAGGCCGGTAATTTAGGCGAGCGCTTAAATTGGTTAGATCAACAATTACGCCAACAAGGTCATGATCGCATTTTATATATCGGCAGTGATGCACCTATGCTCAGCCCCCGCCATTACCGCGCTATCTGTGATGCATTAACCCATGCCGACATCGCACTGGCACCAGCGCAAGACGGTGGCGTTACCATTATGGCCAACCGGCAAGCTTGGCCAACAATGACCAACCTACCCTGGAGCACCGACCAA
The DNA here is from genome assembly GCA_013214945.1 of Gammaproteobacteria bacterium. Taxonomy (NCBI): domain Bacteria; kingdom Pseudomonadati; phylum Pseudomonadota; class Gammaproteobacteria; species Gammaproteobacteria bacterium. The sequence continues at coordinate 265,723 of JABSRT010000002.1, read as the reverse complement.
TTAGGCGCCGCTTTAGCCCAACTGTGTCAAGAACAGCAACTTAGTACCGCCGCGACTGAACTGACTTACGATGTTGACCACCAGCAACAACTCGTCCAATTAAGTCAAGATCTCGTCGGCGACTTACGCCCCGCTCGTCAGGCGCTACTCAAACAAATACAACAATATATGACGCAATCAGCGTCAAGCAATGAGACATCCAAATATGCATAACCAAGTTCAGGAATATTACGGTAAAACCCTGCAGGGTTCACAAGACCTACAAACCAATGCTTGTTGCACCGATGATGCAATGCCCGAATTTTTAAAACCGATTTTGAGCAATATTCACGACGAAGTGATGATGCGTTATTACGGCTGTGGTTTAGTCTGTCCTGAGCAACTAAGCGGTACTAAAATTCTCGATTTAGGCAGCGGTTCTGGTCGCGACTGTTACGCGCTAGCCCAAATGGTTGGTGAAACTGGTCAGGTGGTTGGTGTTGATATGACTGACGAGCAGCTTGCAGTTGCTAATAACCACATTGAATATCATCGCGAAAAATTTGGTTATGCCGCCGCTAATACTTCTTTTCATAAAGGTTACCTTGAACAGCTTAATACTTTGGGTTTTGAACCGGCGAGTTTCGACATTATCGTTTCTAACTGTGTAATTAATTTATGCCAAGATAAGGCCGCTGTACTCAAGCAAGCCTTTGATTTACTTAAACCCGGTGGTGAACTGTATTTTAGCGATGTCTATGCCGATCGCCGCGTGCCAGCAAGTTTGGTTGATGATCCTGTGTTATACGGCGAATGCTTAAGTGGCGCGCTTTATTGGAATGATTTTATCAATTTAGCCAAAGCGGCAGGCTTTGCCGATCCACGTTTAGTTGAAGACCGGCCAATTACGATCGACAACCCAAAGATCATTGAAAAAATTGGTCACATTGGTTTTTATTCAGCGACCTATCGGCTGTTTAAGTTGCCCGAACTAGAAAGCCACTGTGAAGACTACGGCCAAGCGGTTATTTATAAAGGCACCATCGAACATTTACCGCAGGTTTTTAATCTTGATTCTCACCACAGTATCGAGACCGGCAAAGTATTCCCTGTTTGTGGTAATACTTGGCGAATGCTCCACGATACGCGCTTTAAACCACACTTTGAGTTTATTGGTAATTTCGATCAGCATTACGGTATTTATGAAAACTGTGGCACCGAACTGCCCTTTAGTGCCACCACTACCTCAGCCGACTCTGGCGGTGGCTGTTGTTAATTACATATGTTAACTCATCTATTAACTCAATTAGGGCGCGATAAGGAGTGATCATGACAAATACAGACAAATCTCAAGATTGGTATGTGACCCCAACTGGCGATCCTCGCGGTTACATTGAGCCGGGTCAACTGTCTGAATTATGGTTTCATACTGGTACTCGCTGTAATTTGGCCTGCGATTTTTGTCTTGAGGGTTCAAACCCTGCCGACAAGCGATTAGGCAGCCCGACACTTGCGGAGATTAAACCTTATATCGATCAAGCGTTAACCATGGGCGTTGAACAGTTTTCTTTTACTGGCGGTGAACCATTTTTAGTTAAAGAGATCATCGAGATGATCGATTATGCCTCACAGCATAAACCGGTCTTGATCTTAACCAATGGCACCGAGCCGCTGTTTAAACGACTGGACAAGCTCAGTGCTTTAGTCGATAACCCGTACCCGATCTCATTGCGGATAAGTCTTGATCACCTAGATCCTGCCAGCCATGATGCGCATCGTGGTTTGGGTACTTTTGCCACGGCCATTAGCGGCATGCGAGCATTACATCAACGCGGCTTTCATGTTTCCTTAGCCCGCCATATGGAAAAAGACGAAAATAAACAGCAGATTGAACAAGGATTTCATGATCTGTTTAAGCTTAACGGTTTGCCCGATGATCTAACCATTGTTGCTTTCCCTGATTTTTTAACCCCGGGATCATTGCCACATGTGCCTCATATTAGTGAGCACTGCATGACGCATTATCAGGATCAAACCAGTCGCAGCCATTTCATGTGTCATTCTTCAAAAATGGTGGTCAAGCGCGATCGCCAAATGAAAGTGTATGCCTGCACCTTAGTTGATGATGATCTTGAATATGAACTCGGCAGCGATTTACGCCAAAGCCAGCAGCAAAAAATCAGCATGAAACATCATCGCTGTTATAGCTGCTTTGCTTATGGCTCAAGTTGTAGCGAACGTTAAGGAGAACCAATGACCAAACGCGTATTATTTTTATGTACTGGCAATGCCTGCCGCAGCCAAATGGCCCATGGCTGGGCTAACGCTTTAGCTTTGCCCGACGTCGAATTTTATTCCGCTGGCATTCAAACTCACGGCGTTAATCCCCATGCTATTACGGTAATGGCTGAAGCTGGCATCGACATTAGTGATCATAAATCACAATTGATTAGCGAATTTGATACGATAAGTTTCGATGTTATTTTTAGCGTGTGCGATCACGCCAATAAAAATTGCCCAACGGTCAGTGGTGCGCCGCTTATCATCTGTCATCAATTTGATGATCCGCCCGCGCTCGCCAAAGACGCAGTAACCGAGCAACAGGCACTCGACTGTTATCGCCAAGTCCGAGATCAAATAAAAGCTTGGATTGCGTTAATGCCAAGCCAATTAAACTCGCTAGCGCCGTAAAAGCGGCTTACGATTAACATTTATACCTTAAGGAAGATCCATGCTCGCAATTATCGGTGGAACCGGAATTTATCAATTTGACGGCCTAGAAGTGATTAAGCAACACCAAGTCAGTACTCCGTTTGGCGCGCCATCGGCAGAGATAATCGAAGGCAAGTTTGGCGACTTAACTCTCTATTTTTTACCGCGCCACGGCCAACAACATCAGCTATTGCCGCACGAAGTTAACTATCGCGCTAATATCTGGGCGCTAAAAAGTTTGGGGGTTACTCAAATTATTGGTTTGTCGGCCACCGGCTCACTGCAACAAGAAATAGCACCCGGTGACTTATCGCTGCCCTCACAATATATTGATTATATTAAAGGCCAGCGCGAAAAATCATTTTTTGGTCGTGGCATTGCGGCTCACGTTTCCACTGCCCGTCCGACTTGTCACAGCATTAGTGAAGACATGGCCGCAGCGGCCAATGCGTTAGATATAAAACTGCACCGCGACAAAAGTTATGTTTGTGTTGATGGCCCAAGATTAGGCACGCAAGCAGAAAGCTTGTTCTTTAAAAATTCGATGAAGGCTGATTTGGTTGGCATGACCAATGTGCCCGAAGTATTTTTAGCCCGCGAAGCACAAATTTGTTATATCACTATCGCGATTGCAACCGACTACGACTGCTGGCAAGACGATCCGGCTCATCATGTCACGGTCGAACAAGTGATTTCACGTTACGGTAGCAGTCTTAAACAAGCTAAGCGTTTACTGGCCGCTTACTTGGCCCATCACCATCAAGATCATAGTGATTGCAGCTGTCGCACTAGCCTAGCCTCCGCCCTAATGACCCCGCCTGAGGCACTAAACGCTGATAATAAAGCGTTATTAGCTGTGTTATCAACATAACAGCTATGCCGCAGACGATCTCACTTGTGATCCCGTTAGCCACTGATGAAGATCAGTGGCTAAGCTTGTGTCAAAACTTCGATCTGCTGCCTGCGGGCACCCAGATTATTATTGTGACTATTAACAGCCAGGATATCAGCGAGCCTTTTGCAGCATTGCAACAGCAGTTTCCGCAGCTGAGCTGGCTTAATCCGGCGAGCTTAGCGGGACGAGCACGCCAGCTAAATGCCGGGGCACAGCGAGCAAGCAACCAATTTATTTGGTTTTTACATGCCGACTCTTTGTTAAATCAACACAATATTAGTCAATTGCTTAAACGATTAGCTGAGCCAACGAGCCTAGAAAGCTTATTTTATTTTGATCTGTTTTTTCATGACAAGGCACAGCGGCGCTTAATCATTAATGAGTGGGGCGCCAAATTACGTTCAAACTGGCTTGGTTTGCCCTTTGGCGATCAGGGACTTTGCCTTAGTACAACGGCATTTGAACGATTAGGCGGCTACGATGAGCAAGCAGCCTTTGGCGAAGATCATTTATTGGTATGGCAGGCCAAACATCATGACCTTAAGCTGGTGCGTTGTCACAGCGCTTTAGCCACCAGCGCCCGTAAATATCAACTGCGTGGCTGGCGCAACTTAACGCTAAAATATCAAATATTGTGGCCACAGCAGGCATGGCCACAATTGGTAAAACTACTTAAAATTAAGCTCAAGCTGTAGTAATTAACTACGCGGGTGATGCGCTTGATGCAGCTCTTGCAATCTTGCTTTGGCGACATGGGTATAAATTTGGGTAGTCGACAAATCACTGTGTCCCAGCAGCAACTGCACTACCCGTAAATCAGCCCCAAAGTTAACTAAATGAGTGGCAAAGGCATGGCGCAAAGTATGAGGCGAAATATCACCGCTGATCCCCGCTAGCTGCACATAGTATTTTATACGATGCCAAAATGTTTGCCGGGTCATTTGCCGGCCACGTCGGCTGGGAAATAACACATCACTTGATTGCTTTAATAATTGAAACCGCGCTTGAGCAAGATATATTCTAAGCTGCTCAATGGCCTGCTCACCCATCGGCACCAACCGATCTTTGTTACCTTTACCAGTAACTCGAATAACTCCCTGCTCTAAGCTGACTTGATCGAGTCGCAAAGAAACCAGCTCGCTGACTCGTAAGCCTGTGGCATACAGTAATTCGAGCATTGCTTGATCACGGCACTCGAGCGGATCTTCGCTATTAGGCGCGCCCAACAAATCGTCTACTTGTTGCAGTGACAAGCTAGTTGGTAACTTGCGCACAATTTTCGGACTTTCCACCAGCACCATCGGGTTAACCGCGATTAGCTGTTGCTGCTGCAAATAGGCGTAAAAGCGCCGCAGTGCTGAAACAATACGGGCAGCGGTTGCTTTAGCGCGCTTTAGTTCAACTAAATGACCTTGATAGGCGCTAATGTCGAGGCTAGTTGCCGCCTGCAATGAAGTGTCACGCAGGCTTAACCATTCTTGGTATTTTTGTAAATCACTGCGATAAGCGGCCAGCGTGTTGTCACTTAAGCCGTGTTCTAACCACAGCATGTCGAGAAATAACCCAAGCTGGGACTCATCAGTGGCATTGATAAGCTCAGGACGTTTCTCTAGATCAGGGCTGTTCCCTCGCTCAAGGCTTTTCTCTAGCTCAAGGCTGTTTCCTCGCTCAGGGCTGTTTCCCCGCTCAGGGCTGTTCAACTTAGCCATTGTCTATTCACGATAGTGCTAATCACACGACTGCTCCTGTCCTTAGTAACTAAAATTGCGCCATAGTGCGCAAATTGATGGTTGATCACTAACTCAAATGCTAAAATAGCGCCTTTATTTTGACTAACCGGATTGTTATTGATGAAAATTGGTTTATTTTACGGCTCGACCACCTGCTTTACCGAAATGACGGCTGAAAAAATGCAAGAATTTATTGGTCCCGAGACGTTAGATATACATAATATCAAAGAAACAGAGTTAGCGCGTATTAAAGACTATGACCTGCTAATTTTCGGTATTTCAACCTGGGATTATGGTGAAATACAAGAAGATTGGGAAGCCGTATGGGACGACATAGATAACTTCGACATAAAGGGTAAGGTTATTGCCATATTTGGCCAAGGTGACCAACTCGGTTATACCGACTGGTTTGTTGATGCTATCGGCATGTTACATGACAAGTTATTGCCTTTAGGCCCACAGTTTGTCGGTTATTGGCCTAACCAAGGTTATGACTTTGCAGAGTCTCGCGCACTAACGCCGGATAAGAGTCACTTTGTTGGCCTGCCATTAGACGACGAATCGCAGTTTGATTTAAGCGAACAACGGATCAACGAATGGCTAACTCAAGTTATCGAACAATACACCGAATTAATGGCTTAACAGCCTTTAATCCTGCTGGCATTGTGATGCCAGCAGGATTATCGTGCGACAAAGCACAAAACTGAACAATTATCAGCCGTTATTAGCTCAACTAGCTATAATACGATCCGCGCGAACAAAATTGCTGTGTTAATTTTATTTGCGCCAAAATAGCGGCATCAATTTCAATTATTAGGAATACCAAGCGACATGAGCTTTGCAGAATTAGACTTAGATCCATCACTGGTCCAAGCCCTTGATAAAATGGGTTATCAATCACCAACGACCATTCAACGGGAAGCAATCCCTGCGGCGATGGATCAGCGCGATATTCTTGGCTGTGCGCCAACTGGCACCGGAAAAACCTCTGCGTTTTTATTACCGGCATTACAGCATTTAATTGATTTTCCGCGGATTAAACCCGGACCGCCACGCATTCTTATCATTACCCCTACGCGTGAACTGGCCAATCAAATTCATGAATACGCACTTAAATTGACCGAATTCACCGCGTTGACGCCAATTGTAATCACCGGTGGCATCGACTATCAGATCCATGAAGATCTGTTAGAAAAAAATTCAGACTTGTTAGTAGCGACCCCTGGCCGCTTAATGGAGTTTATCGAAACCGAACAGCTCGACATGCGCGAAATTGAATTTTTGATTATCGACGAAGCCGACCGCATGTTAGACATGGGTTTCATTACTCAAATGGAAAAAGTGGCCTATGAAGCCCGCTGGCGTAAGCAAACCATGCTGTACTCAGCCACCCTTGAAGGCAAGGGCCTTGATCACTTTGTTGATACCGTACTTAATGATCCTATTCGTATCGATGCCCAACCGCCGCGCAAAGAAAGTGGCAAAATAAACCAGTGGGTTCACATGGCTGACAGTATCGGTCACAAACAAGCCATGTTAATTAAGTTGCTCAACGATCCAGAGCTTGAGCGCACTATCGTGTTTGTAAAAACCCGTGAACGTCTTGCTTCGTTGGTTGCAAAATTACAAAGTGCTGATATTAAGGTTTGTTACCTGCAAGGGAAAATGGCCCAAGAGCAGCGTAATTTGTCACTTGAGCGTTTTAAATCGGGCGAATTAAGTATCTTGATTGCAACCGACGTCGCGGCCCGCGGTTTAGACATTGACGATATCACTCATGTTATCAACTACGACATGCCGTATAGCTCAGATGTATACTTACACCGTGTTGGTCGTACTGGTCGTGCCGGTAAAAAAGGCACCGCGATTTCATTAGTTGAAGCGCACGATGTCCGAATTCTGGCTAAAATTGAGCGTTATACCGACCAAGTACTTAAGCGTCGTTTCATTAAAGAATTACGTCCTATGCACAAAGAAGCCAAGGTCGCTGGCAAAAAGAAAAAACCTAAGCTAACCGCCGGTCAGAAAAAAGCCAAAGCGAAAAAGCAGGTTAACAAGAAGAAATCTAAAAAATAACAGCCAACCTAACGCTGTATAAAAAAACTCCGCCTCGGCGGAGTTTTTTTGTTTTGGCAAGGGTTACTTTTTATCATATTATTCAATCTGATAATTGATGATTGATGATTGAATAAACAGGAGTTCGCTTTGTTATACCCCATGGCATTAATGGTTTTATTAACCTTGATTGTTGGCGCTGTCGCGGTTAAATCTCGCTTTGCAAGTGTCAAACAAGGTCAAGTAAAGCCCAAATATTTTAAGTTAATGTCAGGACAGCAAGTGCCTGAAATTATTACTAAAACTACCCGAAATTTTAACAATCAATTTGAAGTTCCGGTATTATTTTATGTTGTGTGCACGCTTTATATCAGCTTAGATGTAAATAGTTTATTCGCGGTTATATTGGCTTGGCTATTTGTTGCCTTTCGATATTTACATTCGTATATTCATCTGACCTACAATCATTTGCTACACCGGACAGCAGTATTCTGGCTAGCATTTTTTTGTGTTATCGCATTGTGGGTCAACTTGCTGGTGCTGAAAACATAGCACTGACTAATTGTCGCGCAACGTACGGTACTGATAGTCGGTTAAAATAGTTACAATAAAAAAGGGACGCGTTAACGTCCCTTTTGAGAAAATAGCCAAGAATTTAGCTATTTTTAATAGCCATAACTAAATTGAGCGGCTCACTTAGCTTTTTTATGATCAGGCTTAACCTGCTTATTCGAACCTACCACCATCATTTCACACTTAACACAGTCAAATACTAACTTAAGGGTATCGTTACCAATTTCAAGTATCATTGGGTCGGCTTTAATACCTGGTACCTCTTTAGGGCACAAATTAAAGTTATAACGTAAGCAATGGCGTGTCACCATTAATGGCGCATCATCGACCACGGTATTAAGCTCATACGCGTCTTCAATATGAATAACCCCGTGCTGCTGATAAAACTCTTTCGCTTTGTCGTTGGCGACATTGTCCAAAAAGCTCAAGCTGTTGGTCGGGTAAACGGCGCTGTCGTTACGCTCCCAAGGTTTAGGCCGCTGATAACCGTCAATTCGCGCAATGTTTAAGGCGTCAATGGCGTCGCGGCGTAAGCCGTTAAGGGCTGACGCCGGTAAGAAGTAATTTTCTACCTGATTAGTGACTAAGCTATTTAATTTGTAATCAGTGCTGCCCAGTTTCGCGAGTTGCTTGTTTAACGTTTTTAATGATTTTTCGCGGTCTTGCGCCAGTTGTTTGTCCGATTCGATAACAACAGTCGCTTGATGGCCATAATGATCGCTCACTGTTAATTCAAAACCGCTGTCGGTTAGGTTAGTGACCATGTCCACTTCAATCACCCGCTTCGATGACTCTTTACCTAAGATGGTTTCGAACGCTTGGTCATGATTACGGTATAAGGTCATGCCCACTTTGAGGTTGTCTGGCATTTTAACCACGTACAAGGTGTTGCCGTCGGCACGATTAACTCGTAGCCCTGCAGTTTTGTGATCCGACATCACGACATTGGCATGGTTGGTAATAAAATAGCCCAGACCATCGCCATTATTGAACGTCTCGTTTGAGTTTACGACAAAGTGATCTTTTGAAATTTTACTGACGGTGCCAACTTCTTCACCCAGGTATTTCGGGGTTCTAAAGTCACTCACACCGTCGGTGCGTTCGTTAACAAAATAGTCGGTGCTACCGCGGTTAAAGCTTTTTTCAGGATCGGGGGTAAAGTTGTGTTCACAACGACCTTGCGAGGCACTGACCAAATCTGTGCGCTTGGCTAAAATAGCATCAAGCTGCTGACGGTAATGCGCCGTGACATTTTTAACGTAACTTAAATCTTTGAGTCGCCCTTCAATTTTAAACGAACGCACACCGGCATCGATTAAGGCATCGAGATTATCCGTTTGGTTATTATCTTTAAGGGATAACAGGTGTTCATTTTCAACAATAACCTCACCTTGACGGGTGGTTAAATTACACGGCAAACGACACATTTGTGAACATTCACCCCGGTTAGCACTGCGCCCCGAGTAAGAATGACTAATATTACATAAACCACTATAACTTACACATAACGCGCCATGAATAAAAAACTCGAGTTGCATTTTGGTCTTTTTAGCGACGTCGCGAATTTGCGGTAACGTTAACTCACGCGCTAATACCACTTGGGTAAACCCCACTTGTTCTAAAAAGGCGGCTTTTTCTGGGGTACGATTATCCATTTGCGTACTGGCATGTAGTGCAATCGGCGGTAAGTTAAGCTGTAACACCCCCATATCTTGCACAATCAGCGCATCGGCACCGGCTTCATAAATTTCCCAAATCAGCTTTTCGGCATCTTTTAGCTCATCGTTGGTCATCGTGGTATTTAGTGTGACAAAGACCTGCGCATGGTATTGGTGGGCAAACGTCGCCAGCTCTTTAATATCTTCAATGCTATTACTCGCCTTGGTACGCGCGCCAAACGCAGGGCCACCAATATAAACGGCGTCGGCACCATGGAGAATCGCTTGCTTACCATATTCCACATTTTTAGCCGGCGCTAGCAATTCTATTTTATTAGACGCCACTTCAATCGGCACTAACAATCTAGACTCGGGGGCAACTGGCAATGCTTGTGGTGCTTTAGGATCGAAGATCTGGGGTTGGTTCATGATATGACTATGCTCAATAATTAATGATTAATACGTTATTTTTTTCCGTATATTATATAGTCATAGCAACCAAAAATCAGTTGTTGATAGTAAAGATTTTAGGAGTGAGAGGTCAAACCGAGATAAGCGCTAGCGAACAGGGTGTTAGACAGCGCTTACATAAGCCAAAAACCTACCCCAGAGTTATTGATAACCTTGAGGATTTTGAGATTGCCAGTGCCAAGCATCTTTCATCATTTGATCGAGCCCTTTTTCAGCCTGCCAGCCCATTATTTTTAAGGCTTTATCAGGCTGAGCATAACAAGCGGCAATATCACCGGGGCGTCGCGGTGAAATACTGTAAGGGATCTTAACGTGATTAACGCGTTCGAAGCTTTCAACCATCTCTAAAACAGAGTAACCATTGCCGGTGCCCAAGTTAATCGGATTAAAGCCGATTGGGCTATCTAGCAGGGCCAGCGCCTTTACGTGCCCCTGTGCTAAATCAACCACATGAATATAATCACGGACACCGGAGCCATCCGGGGTGTCGTAGTCATCGCCAAACACATTTAACTGCTCACGCAGCCCCGAGGCAACTTGGGTAATAAATGGCATCAGGTTATTAGGAATACCTTGAGGATCTTCTCCGATCAATCCTGACTGATGGGCACCAACTGGATTAAAGTAACGCAAGGCAACCACTGACCACAACGGATCAGAATGGCAAAGGTCGGCCATCATCTGCTCTATTTGCAGCTTATTGGCGCCATATGGATTGGTGGTGCGCAGCGCGCAGTCTTCATCAATAGGCAGGCGCTCAGGGGCACCATAGACTGTTGCTGAGGAGCTAAAAATAATATTGTAAACACCAGCAACTGTCATCGCTTCTAATAAGCGCAAACTGCCGACAACATTGTTATCATAATATGACAATGGCTGTGCCACCGATTCGCCAACCGCTTTTAAACCGGCAAAATGAATAACGGCACTAATCTGATGCTCAGTAAAAATCTCGGTTAAAATAGCGCTGTCGCGAATATCTCCTTCGACAAACCGCGGTCGCTTGCCACTGATTGTTTCAATCCTGTCTAACACCATAATCTTTGAATTAGACAGGTTGTCTAATATAAGTACATCAAGCCCTTGCTGGTGCAGCTCCACCACCGTGTGACTGCCAATATAACCTGCTCCACCGGTCACAAGAATTGTCATTTGTAGTTCCCTCTTAGTCATTTCCTATAGTCGCTAGATCAAGTATAGCGTCTAAAAATCAATCATCACTAAGAGTTAAACTTAAATAACCTGAGTACCGGATAAGCGAATTTTTTATATAAAAAAAGCCAGTCAAATGACTGGCTTTATAAAATCCTTAGGAATAACAGACTAGCAATTAATCCTGTGCTTGGTCTTTCATAATATGAAGATCCATCTGCGGGTAAGGAATACCAATATTTTCTTCATCAAGACGAATTTTAATGTTTTCCATTAATTCGAAATAAACCGGCCAGTAATCATTGGTTTTAACCCAAGGACGCACCACAAAGTTAACCGATGAATCGGCCAATTCATGCACCGCGACTAATGGCTCAGGGTTGTCGAGCACCAAGTCAGTATTATTAACAATTTCTTCTAATACTCTTTTGGCGTGTCTCACATCGGCGTCATAACTAACACCAACCACTAGATCAATCCGGCGCGTTGGTTTAGAAGAATAATTAACAATAGCCGAACCAACCACGCCAGAGTTAGGAATGATAATTTCTTTATTGTCAGGCGAGCGAATAATGGTTGAAAACAACTTAATCGATTCTACTACACCAGCAACGCCACCCGCTTCAATGAAATCGCCAGCTTTAAACGGACGAAAGGCAATAATCAAAATACCAGAAGCAAAGTTAGATAACGAGCCTTGCAGGGCCAGCCCAACCGCTAAACCAGCCGCACCAATGACGGCGATAAATGAAGCGGTTTGCACCCCAAGTTGACTTAGTGCAGCGATAATGACAAAAGCCATTAACAAGCCATAACTTAAGCTTGAAACAAAAGACACGATAATTGGATCTAATTTACGTCGCTCCATTAGCTTGCCAATGATTTTGCTAATGCCCTTAGCGATTTTAGAGCCAACCAGATAAATTAATACCGCAAGCGCCAGTGCAATCGCGTAATTAATAAATATGTCAGCATTTGAGTCATACCAGTTTTGGATCATTTCCATTGTATTTCCTTATTAAGTCCAAATTATCGTTGTTCAAGTCAGCCATCAACGGCGAAAGTCATGAGATAAACGAAAGTTCACAGCGGTAAAAATGTGCAAGTGGCAGTTAGGATACGCAAAAACTGGCGTAGCAAACAGCAAAAAAAATGATTTTTTACAAATAAAAAAAGGCGCTCACAAAAGGCGCCTTTAAACTATTAAATTCAGTTATCGTTCATTTTATTACAGGAGAAAACAACCAATTTATAACCAATAAAGCATTCATAATCTATTACTTACTGTACTTGATTTAAACTGCTTTATTTAACATACCTTAATTAAAGTAGCTTAATTAAAGTACCTTAGCGTCCAATTCACCAGTCAGGTAACGCTGATGCATTTGGTCAAGCGTTAATGGCTGAATTTTGCTGGCCATGCCAACACAACCGAAAGCTTCGTAACGGTCAATACAAATAGCTTCCATCGCTTTTTGCGCCACGGTAAAGAATTTACGCGGGTCAAATTCTGAAGGGTTCTGGCTTAAGAAACGACGAATCGCACCGGTTGAAGCTAAACGTAAATCGGTATCGATGTTAATCTTACGCACACCAAACTTAATGCCTTTAACAATCTCTTCTACTGGCACACCGTAAGTTTCAGGAATTTCACCGCCAAACTCATTAATCACCGCTAACCACTCTTGTGGCACCGATGAAGAACCATGCATTACTAAGTGGGTATTAGGAATACGGGCATGAATTTCTTTAATGCGGTCAATCGCTAAAATGTCGCCCGTTGGTTTACGCGTAAACTTGTAAGCGCCGTGTGAAGTACCGATTGCAATCGCTAAAGCGTCACAATTAGTCGCCTTAACAAAGCTCGCTGCTTCTTCTGGGCTGGTTAACATTTGCTCTTGAGTTAAAACGCCTTCAGCGCCAACACCGTCTTCTTCGCCAGCCATGCCCGTTTCAAGTGAACCGAGACAACCGATTTCACCTTCAACAGAAACACCACAAGCGTGCGAAAATCCAACGGTAGTTTTAGTAACATCAACGTTGTAATCGTAATCTGATGGCGTTTTACCATCGGCTTTCAACGAACCGTCCATCATTACTGATGAGAAACCCAGCTGGATTGAGCGCTGACAAATATCAGGTGATGTGCCGTGATCTTGATGAATACACACAGGAATATGTGGGAACTCTTCAATCGCCGCCGCCATCATTGCTTTTAAGAATGGCGCACCAGCATACTTACGTGCTCCGGCAGAAGCCTGCACAATCACCGGGCTGTCAGTTCTGTCAGCAGCTTCCATAATTGCACGCATTTGTTCAAGGTTGTTGACGTTAAACGCTGGAATACCGTAGTTGTATTCTGCTGCATGATCTAATAGCTGACGCAATGAAATTAAGGCCATTTTTACTATTCCTGTCTAAATAGTTGGGCAAAAAAAACTTTTGCCATAAAATAAAGGGATGCTTGGCTAAATTATAGCCGAATTTATCCCGATGTAGAATGTTATACTAATCTGCACAGCTGATTAACCAGCTAGGCAGTTTCTTATTACTTTGCGCGTTGCTCTAATATTTCAACTGCGGGTAGTTTTTTACCTTCAAGGAACTCCAAAAACGCACCACCACCGGTTGAGATATACGAAATTTTATCGGCAATATCATACTTATCAACTGCGGCTAGCGTATCGCCGCCACCAGCAATTGAGAATGCATCACTGTCGGCAATCGCACGCGCGATAGTCTCGGTACCCTGACCAAACTGGTCAAATTCGAATACGCCAACGGGGCCGTTCCAGACGATGGTACCAGCGTTTTTAATGATTTCGCATAACGCGGCGGCTGAATCAGGGCCAATATCAAAAATCATTTCGTGGTCTTGTACTTCACTAACGGGCTTCAACGTTGCGGTTGCCGTTTCAGCAAACTCAGTTGCCACCACGACATCGGTCGGTACCGGAATATCACCATTATTGGCCAGGGCATTAGCGGTTAATGTTTTGGCATCACCGACTAAATCGGCTTCATAAAGTGATTTGCCAACTTGATGGCCTGCCGCAGCAATAAATGTATTGGCGATGCCACCACCGACCACTAATTGATCAACAATTTTTGACAAGCTTTCTAATACCGTTAACTTAGTCGATACCTTTGAGCCGCCAACAATTGCAACCATCGGCCGCGCTGGATTATCTAATGCCTTACCTAAGGCTTCTAACTCACCTGACAATAAAGGCCCAGCACAAGCGATAGGTGCAAATTTAGCAATGCCGTGGGTTGATGCCTGTGCGCGATGCGCGGTACCAAAAGCGTCCATTACAAAGACATCACACAAAGCAGCCATTTTTTTAGCTAGCTCGTCGCTGTTACTTTTTTCGCCAATGTTAAAGCGGACATTTTCAAAGATCACCACTTCACCAGCAACGGCTTCGACGCCGTCAAGGTAGTCAGTCACTAAACGCACGTTGACATCAAGCGCCTCATTAAGGTAATCAGCGACGGGTTTAAGGCTGTAGTCACTATTAAACTCACCTTCAGTCGGGCGACCTAAATGTGACATAACCATCACAGCAGCGCCCTGTGCCAAAGCCAGTTTAATGGTCGGTAATGCCGCGCGTAGTCGCGCGTCAGATGTTACTTTGCCATCTTTGACTGGCACATTTAAATCTTCACGAATTAGGACACGTTGTGCGCTTAATTCTAAATCGGTCATTTTGATTACAGACATTACCTTTCCTTAATTTTTAATGGTTACCCGACTTGCTCATGGCTAAACAGGTATCTAACATTCTATTGGCAAATCCCCACTCGTTATCGCACCACAACAGCAGCTTAACTAAGTGGCCATCGCTGACCCTTGTTTGCGTGCCATCGACAATGCTCGAATGAGGGTCATGATTAAAATCACAAGACACTAATGGCATTTCGGTGTAATCCAAAATAGCCGCCAGCCTGCTTGTTGCTTCCTGCTTTAACATCTGATTGACATCGTTTATTTCAACCCGCCGTTCAAGCGTTACGCTCAAATCCATTGCCGTGACATTAATGGTCGGCACGCGAACTGAAATGGCTTCCATTTTACCTTTCAATGTTGGCAAAATCCGCTCTATACCTTGCGCTAACTTGGTATCAACCGGAATAATTGATTGGCTAGCGGCGCGAGTTCGGCGTAAATCGGGGTGATAAGCATCAATTACTTGCTGATCATTCATCGATGAGTGAATTGTCGTTATAGTGCCACTACGGACACAAAAATGACGATCTAGCGCTTCAATCACTGGCACTACGCAGTTGGTGGTGCATGAGCCGTTGGACACAATAAGATCCGAAGGTTCGAGCAAATGATCGTTAATTCCAAAAATTACCGTGCGATCAACATCCGGATCGGCTGGGTGGCTAAATAATACCTTGCCTGCACCAGCATCGAGATGCTTTTGGGCGTCGCTGCGCGAACTAAATACGCCACTGCACTCTAACACCACATCAATATTCAGCGCTTGCCAAGGTAACAATGCAGGGTCTGCAATATGCAGTAGCTCAATACGGTCATCGAGAATACACAGCGTTTCATTATCAACAGCAACCGGATGAATAAACCGACCATGGCTACTATCAAATTGGGTCAAATGAGCAATGCCCTCTGACCCAGCCAATTCATTGATCGCGACAATTTCAATGAGATCGCTAAAACAAGGTTGGTTATTAACATGAATGCCTGCCGTGCAGCAGGATTCATAATAAGCGCGCAAGATACTACGACCAATTCGACCATAGCCGTTAATTGCGACTCTTAATTTTGACATCGGACTTTTTCCTGAGCACCCACGAAAAAAAAGGCCGCTAAATGCGGCCTCGGGAGATTACATTACCGATTTCGCGGTAGCGACAACATTTTCGACCGTAAAGCCAAAGTGCTTAAACAAGTCACCTGCTGGAGCCGACTCACCAAATGTAGTCATACCAACAACTTTACCGTTTAGGCCAACGTACTTGTACCAATAATCAGCGATGCCGGCTTCTACAGCAACACGAGCTGCAACGCTCGCAGGTAACACTGATTCTTTGTAAGCAGCGTCTTGCTTTTCAAACACGTCAGTTGCAGGCATAGAAACCAAACGAACCTTATGACCAGCCGCAACTAATTCATTAAGTGCATCATGAGCTAGACCGACTTCAGAACCTGTTGCGATTAAGATTAGCTCAGGCGTACCTTCACAATCTTTTAAGATGTAACCGCCGCGCGCAGCATTTTTAACCTGCTGGGCATCACGTGCTTGTGGTGCTAAGTTTTGACGCGAGAAAATTAGCGTGGTTGGACCATCGGTACGTTCAACCGCATGACGCCAAGCAATCGCAGATTCCACTTCATCACATGGACGCCAAGTCGACATGTTAGGTGTTAAGCGCAATGATGCTATTTGCTCTACTGGCTGGTGCGTAGGACCATCTTCACCCAGACCAATTGAGTCGTGAGTATAAACAAAGATTGATGGTTGGCCCATCAATGCAGCCATGCGTAGCGCGTTACGAGCGTATTCCATAAACATTAGGAATGTAGCGCCGTATGGCTTAAAGCCACCGTGCAATACTAAGCCGTTCATAATTGCAGACATACCAAACTCACGAACACCGTAGTGTAAGTAGTTACCTGATGCATCGTCAGCTGTAATCGCTTTAGTGTCTGACCACATAGTCAGGTTAGACGGTGCTAAATCGGCACTGCCACCAAGTAGTTCTGGTAACATTGGACCAATTTTGTTTAAGGTATTTAGTGACGCTTTACGCGACGCAATGTTGCCTTGATTAGCTTGTAAATCGCTAATGTAAGCATCCATTTCTTGTGACCAGTTAGCTGGTAATTCACCGCTTAAACGACGCTGTAATTCAGCAGCCAGTTCAGGATGTGCCGCTTGATAAGCTGCAAACTTGTCATTCCAGCTCGCTTCAAGGTTTGCACCTTGCTCTTTAGCATTCCAATCGTTTTGAATATCGGTTGGAATTTCAAACGCCGCGTGTGGCCAGTTAAGGAATTCGCGGGTTGCGGCGATTTCGTCTTTACCTAATGGGGCACCGTGACAGTCATGAGTCCCGCCTTTGTTTGGTGACCCGTAACCGATGGTCGTTTTACAACAAATTAGCGTTGGACGCTTAGTATCTTGCTGCGCGGCTTCAATAGCGGCTTTAATCGCGGCACTATCGTGACCGTCAACATCGCTAATTACATGCCAGCCGTATGCTTCAAAACGCTTAACGGTGTCGTCGGTAAACCAACCTTCAACGTTACCGTCGATAGAAATACCGTTGTCATCCCAAAATGCAACTAGCTTACCTAGACCTAAAGTACCGGCTAGTGAACAGGCTTCGTGAGAAATACCTTCCATTAAACAACCGTCACCCATAAAGGTATAAGTGAAGTGATCAACAACATCGTGACCCGCGCGGTTAAACTGCGCTGCTAGTGTCTTCTCAGCAATAGCCATACCTACCGCATTGGTTAGGCCTTGACCTAAAGGTCCAGTCGTTGTTTCAACACCCGGTGCATAACCGTATTCAGGGTGACCCGGTGTTTTAGAATCCATTTGACGGAAGTTCTTCAAATCGTCAATTGATAGTTCGTAACCAGAAAGATGTAATAGAGAATACAACAGCATTGAACCGTGGCCATTAGACAAAATGAAACGGTCGCGATCGGCCCAATTAGGGTTCGCTGGATTGTGCTTTAAGAAATCACGCCATAATACTTCGGCAATATCAGCCATTCCCATCGGTGCACCCGGGTGACCTGAGTTGGCTTGCTGAACAGCATCCATACTCAAGGCGCGGATCGCATTGGCTAAATCTTTACGTGACGGCATACAAACTCCTGACTACTAGGTCTTGTTTTAGGATAAATTTTATGGGCGCATATTGTCTATTAGAATGGCGTTTCGATCAAATGATAATCACAAGATTTTTACTATAAAAACCACTCCGCGCTCGTGCGTGAGCAGCATTGGCGTATTGCGTTCATCTTGAATATAAAAAAACGCCTCAGGCTACTCACCTAGGCGTTGATTAAGATACTGTAATTTAGATAGAAAATTAATCTAGTGGGACAACTTTAGCAATATATGGCAAATTACGATACTTCTGTGCGTAATCAATGCCATAACCCACTACAAACTCATCAGGAATACCAAAACCAACCCAGTCAACCTTAACTTCAACTTCACGGCGCGATGGTTTATCAAGCAAAGTACAGATTTTTAGCGAGCTCGGGCCGCGCAATGCCAGTATTTCAACAATTTTCGATAAGGTATTGCCCGTATCAATAATATCTTCAACGATTAAGACATCACGCCCTTTAATATCGTCTCTTAAGTCGCTTAAAATTCTAACATCGCGGGTACTTTCCATGCTCGAGCCATAGCTAGATACCGTCATAAAATCTAATGACATTGGCACATCAATTACTCGGCATAAATCAGCCATAAAGATTACCGAACCACGCAATAGCGTCACCAGAATTAAACTGTCCGAGTCTTGATAATGGCTTTGGATCTGCTGGCCAAGTTCAGCAACTTTATCGGCAATTTCTTGCTGTGAGATCATAATTTCAGTGGTATGTTTCATAACGTATCCGTTTAGGCAGTAACTAAGAGTAAACTGGCTGCGATCCTAGTCATTAAACCGGTCAGATGCTAATTCAAGCCAACAACAATATGATCATCGTCACAATTTTTATTTCATCCACGGCAATACTAACGATTGCTTAATTTGTAAATGATCCAAAACCCGCGCCACCATAAAGTCGATTAACTCATGTATTTCTGTTGGCTTATGATAAAACCCCGGTGCTAACGGCATTAGGGTTACCCCCATTTGTGACAAGCCCAGCATATTCTCAAGGTGAATAGTTGATAGTGGGCTTTCACGCCAAGCAATAATCAACTGACCACGCTCTTTTAAAATAACATCGGCAGCCCGTTCAATTAGGTTATTACTGGCGCCATGACGAATTGATGACAAGGTGCCCATTGAGCAGGGACAAATCACCATTTTCTTGGGTGAAGACGAACCCGATGCTGGAGTTGAAAACCAATCATATTGACTATGCAGTTGAATTTGGTTAGGTTTGGCGTTAAAACGCTGGCTTAAAAACTGCTGGCAATCTTCTAAGCTATCTGGCAATTTTATATCCACTTCGGTCGCCAGCACGATCTTTGCGGCATCGGACAGTAACAACACCACTTGGCAATTTGCCGCAACTAGCTGTTGCAATAATCTTAACCCATATGGCGCGCCCGAGGCGCCAGTAAGCGCTAAGGTCACCGCTTGTTCAAAGTCATTATCTGATTTCAGACTTGTATCAGTCATGATTGCGCCTTAAATTTGATTGCCAGAGCATCGAGTAATTTTTGGTGAATACCACCAAAACCGCCATTGCTCATCACCAATAGCTGGTCGCCAGGCCGCGCCTGCTCAACCACATGTTTAATCAATACGTCTAACTCATGTTCAATTCGCACTGGCAGTTGACTACCATTAACAGCCGCGTGCATATCCCAACCTATATCATCGGGCTGGTATAAAAATATTGCGTCGGCCTCACTCATCGAATTAAACAAGGTATGTTGGTGCACTCCTTGTTTCATGGTGTTCGAACGGGGCTCTAAAATAGCAAAAATTCGCTGCTGGCCTACGTTGGCCCGTAAACCAGCAATCGTAGTATGGATCGCGGTTGGGTGGTGGGCAAAATCGTCATAAACAACCACCTCGTTGACCTGGCCTTTTAGCTCCAAGCGACGTTTGGCATTCTCAAAACTGGCTAAAGTTTTAATCGCATCTTTGGGTAAAATACCGACGTGGCGCGCGGCAGCAATCGCCATTAAAGCATTGTGGACATTATGCTGACCAATTTGCGACCATTTAACTGCGCCTTGCAACTGCCCCTCGAAATAGACCTCAAACTCAGAGCCGTCTAGTTTGACTAATTTAGAAGACCATTGGCTGGTGTCTTCACCGTGTTTGCCCTGCAAATACTGCTGCTCACTCCAACAACCCTGCTCTAACACTTCGCTAACAGCCTTATCGCCTTGCTCAGAAATCACTAAACCGTTTGCTGGCACCATCCGAATTAAGTGATGAAATTGGCGCTGAATAGCCGCCAGATCAGGAAATATATCGGCATGATCATACTCAAGATTATTGATCACTAAAGTGCGGGGACGGTAATGGACAAATTTAGAACGTTTATCAAAAAAGGCCGTGTCGTATTCATCGGCTTCAATCACAAAAAATGGCGCCTCACCCAATCGAGCAGAGACCCCTAAGCACTGTGGCACACCGCCAATTAAAAAGCCTGGCTGCTGATTATTTTGATCTAAGATCCATGCCACCATGCTGGCGGTGGTGGTTTTACCGTGCGTACCTGAAAGGGCAATCACCCACCGATCTTTGAGCAAGTTTTCCAGTAACCATTGCGGACCCGAGGTATAAGGAATATTGCGATTAAGCATATATTCGACACATTCATTACCCCGGCTCATTGCATTACCAACCACCACTAAATCAGGCGCAGGATCAAGCTGAGAAGGATCATAACCTTCAACCAATTCAATGCCACTTTGCTCAAGCTGGGTGCTCATTGGCGGATAAACATTGGCATCACTGCCAGTAACCCGAAAGCCTAACTCTCGGGCTAAAATCGCAATGCCGCCCATAAAGGTGCCGCAAATACCTAAAATATGAATGTGTTTCATGTGAAATTCTATAATTTATTAAGACTATTAACATCATAGCAAAGGTTATCGCCAGCTGTGCCACAAAATATTTTTTCTTTATGCTAAGGTCTGATCTGAATCAAAATGAGTCCGGCATCATTAATCGCATGACGGGTCGCCAGCACCAATGTAGTCACAACCGAAAGACTAAGCATCACAAAAATAGCGACCATAATAACCAACTGATATTTTATCGCGATCATAGGGTCGGTACCGCCAAGTATTTGCCCAGTCATCATGCCCGGCAAAGTCACTAATCCTGTTGTTGTCATCGACGCCAAAATCGGGGCTAATGATTGCTGCAATGCCGACTGTACGAAAGGTGCTGCTGCTTGCACCGGGGTCGCCCCCAACGCTAAAGCCCCCTCGTATTGTGGCTTTTTATCACTAAAACTACTAAAGAGTCGAGTGAGCGCCACAATATTTCCACTCAGACTATTGCCTAATAACATGCCAGCCAATGGGATGAGGTATTGAGCGCTATATACGGGGCTAGGTCGCAGCAAAACAAGCAGAAGAATCAGCAACAACGGCAATAGCCCGATCACCAACCCAGCAAGTACCGGTAAATAAAGCCGCTTTTTTGGTAATTTCGCGCTACCTAAAATCGAGCTAGCGCCAACCAATAACATCACAAGCAACCACAAGCAGGTCACTAACGGATTATTAAGTTCGAATAAATACTGCAGATAAAGCCCCACCAAAATTAACTGGCAAGTCATTCGCACGACAGCCATGGCGATGTCGGGGCCCAAGGCTAATTTGAAGCGTTGATTGATCATTACTGGTATAAACAGCACCAGCATAAAGCCGGCTAATTGCCACCAGCTAATATCTAATGTTGATTGCATAGACTAATCTGTTGAGTAAAATTAATTGGTTCAGCTAATCGCTATAAAGCTCAGGATAAATAAACGGTGCCATCGCCAGCAGCAATGCCTCGGTGTAATTACTCTGACGGGTTGCTGCGCCCTGAGTTAACAGGCCGATTGCGCCACCTTTTTGTTTAATATTTAAGGTATTGAACAAACGGTCCATCACATGTCCTAGCTCCTCTCCAGCTTGCAAGGCCTGATAAACCACTGGCGGTAGCGGCAAAATTGCACTGCGACCAATTGACCGCTTTAGCTTGTCGGCAATCACAATATAAGCGAACGTTGCCGGCCCATCACTAAAGTTATCAACTCCACCCTCAATCGCCACGTAATAATCGGCTTGATGATGCTGCTGACAATAGTTAACCCGGTTTATCGCGCCCAAACGAGTTTCATCAGCGGTCATCGGCTGATCTGCCACATTAGATGGGGCGTCAATGCCGAGGCATTCGAGTGAAACATCAGTTTGCTCACCGACCAATAAGGTCGTCAGTGCCAAGCGTACAGCATTAATTTTAACCGGATTTCGAGAACCGACAACGACTTTAATTACCTGTGTTTTCATCTATTTATTTTACTCTTTTTAAACAATGGGCCTAGATATCCCAGAGAACTGAAATCGGAAATATCTTACCAGCTAAGATAACCCTCGTCACTCTTTGCCATCCGTAGCATCGTTACATACCAATCATCCTGAATATAGTCACTCTTTGCCAGCTCACGAGCATTTTAGACTAAACGCAAAAAGGGCTACATAAAGTAGCCCTTTGCTGGTCAGTTAATTAATGTCGTTTAATTACTTTTAACGCTCACAAACTCAGGATAAGCATCGACACCACAATCAGCGATATCCATTCCTAAATATTCTTCTTCTTCGGTTACTCGAATACCTATGGTCTTTTTCAACGCAAACCAAACAACAAAACTCGTAGAAAATACCCAAGCAAAGATAATCGCTGCACCTTGCAGCTGACCAAAGAAGGTCGCGTCACCGTTACTAAATGGTACCGCCATCAAGCCAAAGAAACCTGCAACACCGTGAACCGAAACTGCACCAACAGGATCATCGAATTTAACTTTATCTAAAATCACGATAGACAACACCACTAAACCACCCGCAAGCAAACCAATAATCGCGGTAAACTGTAATGAAGGTGATAATGGGTCAGCAGTAATCGCTACCAAACCAGCTAATGCACCATTAAGGATCATGGTTAAATCAGCTTTGCCCCAAACAAATCGACAAACTAATAATGCACTTAGTGCGCCAGTAGCTGCTGCGGTATTGGTATTAACAAATATTTTAGCAACCGCTGATGCGTTTTCTGCATCTGAAATTAACAACTGCGAGCCACCGTTAAAGCCAAACCAGCCTAACCATAGAATAAAGGTACCCAAAGTTGCCATTGGCAAGTTTGAACCAGGAATTGGATTAATCTGACCATTTTTACCGTATTTACCTTTACGAGCACCTAGCAATAAGACGCCAGCAACTGCGGCAGCTGCACCAGCCATATGCACGATGCCAGAGCCGGCAAAGTCAACAAAGCCTAACTTAGAAATAAAACCGCCGCCCCAAGTCCAGTAACCTTCAACCGGATAAATAAATCCAGTCAGTACCACAGAGAACAGTAAGAATGACCATAATTTCATTCGCTCAGCAACCGCACCAGACACGATTGACATCGCAGTAGCAACAAATACTACCTGAAAGAAGAAATCTGATTCTAAGGCATGGTCAGCGTCACTAGCCTGCTCACCAATGAAACCAGCAATAGTTGGCAACCAGCCACCTTCAACATTATCAACATACATAATGTTATAACCAACCAACAAGAACATGGTACAAGCAATGGCATACAAACAGATATTTTTGGTTAATATTTCAGTGGTATTTTTAGAACGGACTAAACCTGCTTCAAGCATTGCAAAACCGGCAGCCATCCACATCACCAAGGCGCCCGAAATCAAAAAATAAAAAGTATCAAGCGCAAACCTAAGCTCTGATACGGTGGTAGTTAAACTCGCTATTTGTTCCATTTTTTCTCTCCTACTCTCTTAATTACAGCGCTTCAAAATCAGTTTCGCCGGTGCGAATACGCAGCGCCCGCTCAAGATCAAATACAAATATTTTGCCATCACCAATTTTTCCGGTGTGTGCCGCGCTAGTGATCGCATCAATAATGCGATCAACATCTTCGGCCTTACAGGCAATTTCAATTTTAATTTTTGGTAAAAAATCTACTTGATACTCAGCACCACGATAAAGTTCCGTGTGGCCTTTTTGCCGACCAAAGCCGCGTATTTCAGAAACGGTCAAACCGTCAACTCCGACTTCAGATACAGCTTCGCGGACACTATCAAGTTTAAACGGCTTAATAATCGCATGAATCATTTTCATCTTGCATTCCCCTAAATGTAGTATTAAGCCAACTGTTTCAATTGTCATGCCACACATCTCAACAGATTGTTTAATATACGTTTAAGTTATACTGACATTAATTTGAACACTAAAAAAGCACCATTACGGTGCGACATGTTAATGGAATGTTCTATTTTGGACTTTGGGGATATGCAAGGTAATATCGATAATGCGTGATCATTTGCGCAATACATCGCTAATAATAAATCGGTTACTGGTAAGATTGTTTTAGTTGTACTGGCTTTACTGGTCTATCAGGTGCAAGTGCAATCAAGGAGTGTGTGAAATGTTGTTAATACCAAATAATGCTGGAGGGCTCAATATTAGTGGTCAACGCTAAGGGGCCGTTTGGTCAAGAAATAGTGGCTAGGTTTGCTCAAGAACTAAATTCGATGATTGAAGTTATGCCTGACCAATGGGCCCAATTGAATGTGATACATCAGTTTGCTTTACTCACTCCAGAGGCTGAACAAGACATGTCGACTTTAGTCCCGCGCCGTCACGCTATGGGCATGGTCGCTATCGCCTTTTTGTTAATCTACTCGCAAGAGTCTTTGACTTTTAGAAGCCAAATGAAACGAATTTACAAGACTAAAATTTAGCAAAAAAAAATCCGCCGAGTTTGCACTCAGCGGATTTTTCAGTTACACCAAGTTGAGTTTAAACTAACTTGCCATGGCACTGCTTGTATTTTTTACCTGAACCACATGGGCAAGGTTCATTTCGACCCACTTTAGCTTCAGTTCTAACGGCTGGCTCGTCATGGGCCGGAGCGTCGCCGCCGATAGCTTCAACATCATCATGCTGATAGCTATGCTGTGCAGGCGCTGACTGACGTCGTTGTTCTTCCATTTCGTCAACATCGGACTGAGCTTGAATTTGGACCTTGCTGAGCAGTGAAATAACATCGCTTTTAAGCACATCAAGTAAACCTTGGAACAATTCAAATGATTCACGCTTAAATTCCTGCTTTGGATTCTTTTGCGCGTAACCACGTAAATGAATGCCTTGGCGCAAATGATCCATCGCGGCTAAATGTTCTTTCCACAGACTATCAAGTGTCTGCAACATGACCGCTTTTTCAAATTGACGTAACACATCGCTACCAACTAGTTCTTCTTTAAGGCTATAAGCATCGGTAATTGATTGCTGTAACTTTTCACGTAGATTTTCTTCGTGCAGCTTTTCATCGTCTTTTAACCACTGAGCTACAGGTAAATCCAGTAAGTAATCGTCACGTAAACATTGCTCTAACCCTGGTACGTCCCATTGCTCTTCTAACGACTGCATTGGAATGTATTGGCTAATCATAATATCAACAACATCGGTGCGGATATGACTGATAGTTTCTGAAATATCATCCGTTTCCATTAAATCATTACGTTGTTCATAAATAACTTTACGTTGATCATTGGCGACATCATCATATTCTAGCAATTGCTTACGAATATCGAAGTTACGACCTTCTACTTTACGTTGAGCGTTTTCTATCGCGCGATTTACCCACGGATGCTCAATCGCTTCGCCTTCTTCCATGCCCAGCTTTTTCATCATGCCGGTCATGCGTTCTGAGGCAAAAATTCGCATCAGACTATCTTCCATCGACAAATAGAAACGTGATGCACCCGCGTCACCCTGACGACCCGCACGACCACGCAACTGGTTATCAATCCGGCGCGACTCATGGCGTTCGGTGCCTAAAATATACAAACCACCAGCAGCTAACACTTTGTCATGCGCTACTAGCCAATCTTGCTTAATCTGCTCGATTTGTTGCTCACTTGGATTGTCTAACTTATCGATCTGAGCTTGCCAGTTGCCACCTAATACAATATCAGTACCACGACCAGCCATGTTAGTGGCAATGGTCACCGTGCCAGCAACACCAGCGTTAGCAATAATGTCGGCTTCTTTTTCATGAAACTTAGCATTAAGCACTTGGTGTTTAATTTTTTCTTTGGTTAGCAAGGTTGAAAGATACTCAGACGATTCAATCGAAATTGTGCCAACCAATGAGGGCTGCCCACGTTCCTGACACGCTTTAATATCAGCAATAATCGCTTCATATTTTTCAGCAGTCGACAGATAGATTAAATCGGCCATGTCATTTCTGAGCATTTCTTTATTGGTCGGTAATACCACAGTGTCTAAGCCGTAAATAGACTGGAATTCGAACGCTTCAGTATCAGCAGTACCGGTCATACCTGATAGTTTTTCGTATAAGCGGAAATAGTTTTGGAAAGTAATAGAAGCTAGCGTCTGGTTCTCATTTTGAATGTTAACCCCTTCGCGCGCTTCAATCGCCTGATGCAAACCTTCAGACCAGCGACGCCCAGGCATCGTGCGCCCAGTATGCTCATCAACAATAACGATTTCACCGTTATTAACGATATAATCAACATCGCGTTCAAACAGCACATGTGCACGCAATGCGGCGTTGACATGGTGCAACAGACTGATGTTGGTTGCTGAGAATAACGAGTCCATCGGATCAAGCAGCTCGCGCTCTTGCAGGACTTGCTCAACATAAATTTGACCAGTTTCAGTTAAATGAACCTGCTTGCCTTTTTCATCGACCGTGTAGTGTTCACTACCGGTAAAATCTTCCGTATCTTCTTCTTCTTGTTTGTTTAACAGCGGAATAATTTTGTCGATTTTGCGGTATAATTCTGAACTGTCTTCGGCCGCACCAGAAATAATTAATGGCGTGCGCGCTTCATCAATTAAGATTGAATCTACTTCATCGATAATCGCATAATGCAATGGACGCTGAACCCGCTCTTGCGGTGAAAAGGCCATGTTGTCACGTAAATAATCAAAACCAAATTCATTATTGGTCCCGTAAGTGACATCACAATCATAAGCCGCTTTCTTTTGCTCGTGTGATAAACCAGATACAGCAACACCAACCGTCATGCCTAAGAATTCAAACAACGGACGATTCCATTCGGCATCACGGGCTGCTAGGTAGTCATTAACTGTAATGACGTGCACGCCTTTACCGCTGATACCATTAAGGTAAGCGGGTAAAGTCGCGGTTAAGGTTTTACCTTCACCGGTCCGCATTTCAGCAATGCGCCCAGATTGTAATACTATGCCACCGATAATCTGAACATCAAAGTGGCGCATTTCGAACACCCGCTTGCTCGCTGCGCGTACAACAGCGAATGCTTCTGGCAGAATGTCATCTAAGCTTTTACCAGCGTCTAGCTGCTCCCTGAAATAGACCGATTTTTGTTTTAGTTCATCATCCGAAAGTGCTTCTATTTCTTGCTCTAATTGATTAACTAATGCGACAACTTTACGCATTTGTTTGATAGTACGATCGTTCTTACTACCAAATATTGAAGTGAAGATCTTTGTAAACATCTAATTGGCCATTTAATCTGTGCAGCATCCTGCGGTTATAATGAATATATTCGACGCTCATTATTATAGATTTAATCTCGATTTGATAGCCTTAATCACTATCTTTCAATAAATTAACT
The DNA here is from genome assembly GCA_013214945.1 of Gammaproteobacteria bacterium. Classification (NCBI taxonomy): domain Bacteria; kingdom Pseudomonadati; phylum Pseudomonadota; class Gammaproteobacteria; species Gammaproteobacteria bacterium. The sequence goes on along the minus strand of JABSRT010000002.1, from coordinate 237,955 downwards.
CTGCATTTGTTATTAGCGATAAATATACTTACGGGGATCAATCGTCTGATCTCGTTTTAACACTTCATAGTGAACATGTGGACCGGTAGAGCGCCCTGTATTGCCTACTAACGCAATTTCCTCACCCTTAGTCACCACATCACCCACTTTAACTAATAGTTGCTTAGAGTGACCGTAACGGGTTTTCAAGCCAGCGCCGTGATCTATTTCAACCAGCAAACCGTAACCTGCACGCTTACTGGCCCAGCTAACCACGCCAGCGCCCGTTGCAATAACAGCGGAACCTTCCTTACTGGCAAAATCAACACCCTTGTGCATCGAGCTTCTTCCGGTGAACGGATCGCTTCGCATACCATAATAAGAAGACAACCAGCCTTTTTGGACCGGACGCCCAGTAATGCGACTGTCTTCTTCTATATGGTGACTTAACATCACAGTTTCAAGTACCGACAGTTGCTGCTGTTGATCATCGAGGTGAACTAATAGCTGATCCATCTGGTTAAACAAGGCCGTAAACTCCGAATTGTCGGGCATCGCGCTATATTGTTCGGGTCCGCCAACACTCGGAATCGCCGAAAAATCAAACTCATCAAATTTTGCAGTTGTTGCTAAACGCTGACCTAATGCGTCGATTCTGTTCATCCGGGCCGTTAAAATACCCATCCGCTGAGCTAACACCGACATTTGGCCGCGTGCTTGGCCAGCGATTGCCTCAACTTGTTGCTGCTGCTTAGCCATCACAAAAGATTTGGCAGCGATAGAATTGGCCAATTGCGTCGGCACGACAGCAAAGTGGTAAGTTAAAAAGCCGCAAGCGCCTAATAACAGCCCTTGCAACGCAGCCAAGCTCAATAGCCGCCGGCCAGTAAGGGTGATTTGGTGTTTTACTTTGTCACCGTTACTGTTAGTTGTTACACTCATTTAATTATTCTCTATCATAGATGGTCAGGCGCTTTATGAATCAGCGACACGTACCCAATTCGTTAAGTGACTTGCTCAACCAAGGCCCTAACAAGCTAGCAAAAATACAACAAAAAGCGCACCAATTACAAGTTATCAATCAGATCTTAACCCAAGAACTATTGCCTGGCAGCGAAGAGTACTGCCGAGTAGCGAACTTACGACGGGGAATTTTAGTCCTGGAAGTTGCCTCAGGAGCGTGGCTCACAAGGCTGCAATCGATGCGAATTAATTTATTAAATCAATTACGAACTCAGGTGTCATCGGCCTTAATCAGTATCGAAATTAAGGTTAACCCACAATTGTTTATTGTCGAGCAGCCGCCCAAACCAAATCCACGTAAAATATCACCGCAAACGGCGGAACATTTAACAGCATTAGCCGAGCTAGCACCACCTGAACTGGCGGAGAAACTATTACGCCTGGCTAAATTAGCCAGGCGTAAATAACAAGCAAATAATTAACCTTGGGTTAATTATGCCAGCGCTAATTCACCATAACAAATTGGTGACTTAGCTTCACCTTCAAAGGTGATAATTTCATAGGCGGATGTTTGAGCAAGTAACTCTCGTACTAGCATGTTATTGATCGCATGGCCGGCCTTATAGGCTCTAAACTCGCCGATAATACCATGACCAGCTAAATACAAATCACCTAACGCGTCAAGCACCTTGTGTTTAACGAACTCGTTTTCAACCCGCAGACCATCTGGGTTCAAAATACGATATTCGTCAAGCACTACCGCATTTTCCATGCTGCCGCCTAAGGCAAGATTATTGGCACGCAATAATTCAATGTCACGCATAAAACCAAAGGTACGGGCACGTGATATTTCATGAACGAACGATGAATTTGAAAAATCCATTATTAAGTGTTGCTGAGTATTGATGATCTCTGGATGCGCAAAATCGATGGCATAATCGACTTTAAAGCCATTATAAGGGACAAATTCCGCCCACTTATCACCATCTTCAATCCGGACCTTACTTTTAATCCGAATAAAGCGCTTTGGAGAGTTTTGCTCTTGCACACCAGCAGATTGCAATAAGAATACGAATGGACTAGCACTGCCGTCCATAATCGGGATCTCAGGTGCGTCGACTTCGATAATGGCATTATCAATGCCAAAACCTGCCAACGCCGCAGAGATATGCTCCACCGTCGAGATTTTATTGCCCTGATCGTCGATCAAGCATGTACAAAGAGTTGTTTCACGTACCAACTTAGCATCGGCAGGAATATCAACACTAGGGGTCAAGTCAACGCGGCGATAAATAATGCCCGTGTTAACTGGCGCTGGTAAAAATGTCATATTGACTTTTTTACCAGAGTGCAAGCCAATGCCCACCATGCTGATTTCTTTACGTAAAGTTCTTTGCTTAATCATAACATTAGCAACCTTATGTTCGTTCGGTTCAATTTTCAGCCGGAGATCATACCATATAACCCCGCTGCCTAATAGATCCACGTCCAAGTTGACGCATAAATAGACAGTGATCCAGCCGACAAAACTCAATATTACCAACCACGTATTTTAGTTATTCTAAATACGGATAATTTATTATTGCGTCAGTAATTAATCAGCTTGTTTACGTAAAAATGCCGGGATATCTAGGTAATCTAAGCCACCATTAGCACCGCTTGCAGACTGACCATTAGCTGCTGCCGCCATTGGTTCATCACTTAACGCCGATTCGTGATGAACAGGAGCCGACACTTTGACTTCTTCAGGTTTAACTAACTTAATGTCAGGCTGTACTTCGCCGCCGATGCCAGTTGCTACCACAGTAACTCGCAACTCTTCAGTCATTTCAGGATCAATAACCGCGCCGACAACGACGGTGGCATTTTCAGACGCGAAGTCTTTAACCGCATTACCGACAGTTTCAAATTCATCAATGCTAATATCCATGCCAGCGGTAATGTTAACTAAAATACCACGCGCACCAGCTAAATCGACATCTTCAAGTAACGGGCTAGAAATCGCTAATTCAGCGGCTTCTTCAGCACGATCTTCGCCAACAGCAACGCCAGTGCCCATCATCGCAGTACCCATTTCGGCCATAACTGTTTTAACATCGGCGAAATCGACATTGATTAGACCCGGACGGGTAATCAATTCTGCAATACCTTGAACCGCGCCAAGCAAGACATCGTTGGCTTCTTCGAACGCTTTAAGCAAACCGGTGCCTTTGCCTAAGACTTTAAGTAACTTATCGTTTGGAATGGTAATCAACGAATCAACATGCTCTTCAAGCATTTTAATGCCTTGCTCAGCGTAGTTAAGACGTTTTTTGCCTTCAAAGCTAAATGGCTTAGTCACTACCGCAACCGTCAAAATCCCCATTTCTTTCGCTATTTCAGCAACGACTGGTGCAGCACCAGTCCCCGTACCACCGCCCATGCCTGCCGCAATAAAGACCATATCAGCACCTTCAAGTGCTGCTTTGATTGTTTCTTTATCTTCAATCGCCGCTTCACGACCCACTTGTGGATTAGCACCGGCACCTAGTCCTTTGGTAGTTTCTTTACCAATTTGAATCGTTGTTTCTGCTGATGAATTACGCAGCGCTTGCGAGTCGGTATTAGCGACCACAAATTCCACGCCTTCAATCGAGCGTGACACCATGTGCTCAATCGCGTTACCGCCACCGCCACCAACACCAATTACTTTTATAACTGCTTCTTCACTATGATCGGGCATTAATTCAAACATATTTACTCTCCATTTCGCTTTACTCTGAACACTAACTCACTAGGTATGATGTAAGTTAGAGCTCACCTTTAATCCAACTTTGAATACGGCCTAAAAATCCGATGCCTTTTTGTTGAGCACCGTCTTCACGCGCTTTGACGCGCATTATACTGCCGAATTTTAATAAACCAACACCCGTTGCATAACTTGGGTCTTGAATGTAATCATTTAAACCTTTTACGGGTAGCGGAGTCGCTAATCGTACTGGCATGCCAAAACATGCTTCAGCAAACTCAACCGCACCCTCAATTTTTGACGTGCCACCCGTAATCACAATGCCAGCGGAGATTTGATCTTCATAACCGGCATTTTTGAGTTCGGTTAGCACTAACTCATATAATTCTTGATATCGGGGTTCAACCACTTCAGCTAGCGTGTGGCGCGACATAGTACGCATTGGTCGCCCTCCAACCGAAGGCACCTCGATGTTATCTTCTTGACCAACTAACTGGCTTAACGCACAGGCATGTTGGGTTTTTATCGCTTCAGCATGGGTTAATGGCGTTCTAAAAATTTTGGCGATGTCATTAGTCACTTGTGATCCCGCCACCGGAATCACTGCGCAATGACGCAATGAACCATTGGTGTAAACTGCCAGATCCATCGTACCGCCGCCCATATCGACCAAACACACGCCAAGATCTTTTTCGTCATCGGTTAACACGCTATAGCTCGAGGCAATCGCCGAAAACACCAGCTCATCAACTTTAAGTCCACAACGCTCAACACACTTTTCAATATTCTTAGCCATGTCGCTCGCACAGGTCACCATATGAACCTTGGCTTCCATCCGCATGCCTGACATGCCAATCGGCGACCTGATGCCCTCTTGTACATCAATGGCATATTCTTGTGGCATCACATGTAAGATCCGTCGCTCGTCCGATATTTTAACCGAGCGCGCCGTATGAATAACGCTATCAACATCGTATTGCGTTACTTCTTCATCGTTAATCGACACCATACCTTTTTCATTCTGACAAGAAATATGTTTGCCAGAAATACTCAAGTTAACCGAGGTCACCTTACAGTCAGCCATTAGCTCTGCTTCATCGAGCGCACGTTGCACCGATTTAACCACCGAGTCGAGATCGTTAACCCCAGCTTTTTCCATCCCGCGCGATGGTTGTGAGCCAAGGCCAACAATGCTTAAACCGCCATCATCGAGTATTTCGCCAATAATTACAGCGACCTTCGAGGTACCGATATCTAGTCCAACAATTAAATCTCTTTCGTTAGCCTTGCTCATTATTCGCTTTTTCTCCTGGAACGACTTTCCAATTAACAGCAAACCCTGTGTCGTATCTTAAATCGACATAATTGATTAACCGCTTCTTGTTGATCATGTGTTTATATACTTTTAAAAAACGCTCAACCCGCACATTGCGGATCACCGTATTAACGCGTCCTAACACTAAGTTAAGATCGTTATTAATTGTTACTTGCCACGACTGACGTGGTGACAAAGTGATAGTACGTAATGAAATCCCTTCACTGCTCAGCAACGGATAAAGCGCCCGATAGCCAGCCAATACCGTCGCGGCTTCTTCATCTGAGCCGTAAAAGCGCGGTAATTTAAGCTTAAGCCGTGCTTGATCAGCGTTAAAAATTTCACCTTTAATATTAAGTAATGACCGATCATTCCAATACGCTACTGGAACTTGATCAACCACATGTATTTGCAAGCCATTGGGCCATTGACGCCGCACTGAAGCTTTCGCTATCCACGGGATCTGTTCAACCAAGGTTTTAACCTGATCAACGTTGAGTGAAAAAAAGCTCTCTTGGTTGCTCAGTGTTGCTAATACTTGCTGCACTTCCTGATCTCGGCTGTATTGTCGCTCCCCACTTAAGGTTAACGACGACAGTGGCATTTGCCGAGTACTCATCAAATGTCCATACATTTGATTGGCCAAATAACTAATGCCCGCTAATACCAACAAGAAAAAGAATACGCCCGCCCAAAAACCATGATCGGCTTGCTGGACTCGGCCTTTTATTCGTGTCAGTTTAGCTTTAACCATATTGCTACACTTTGCTCTGGGCTAAAATATTAAGCACTAACTGCTCAAAACTAATGCCCGCCTGCTCTGCTGCCTTAGGCACTAAACTTTTCTCGGTCATGCCGGGCACCGTATTTACTTCTAATAAATACCAGTTTCCTTGCTCGTCGCGCATAAAATCGACCCGGCCCCAGCCCTTGGCATTAACCGCATTAAATGCTTCAAAGGCTAATTGACCTAACTTTTGTTCCTCAACATTATCCAAACCACAAGGACAATGATACTGAGTTGTATTGGTTTGATATTTTGCTTCATAATCATAAAAATCATTCGGCGTGGTCATGCTAATCGCAGGTAAAGCCTGTTGATCTAATACCGCGACCGTGTATTCACTGCCGGTTATCCATTGCTCAATTAAGACTTCGCTATCGAATTCAAAGGCGTTAGTTATTGCTTGCTCGAGCTGCGCGGCATTGGTCACTTTAGCCATGCCAATGCTTGAACCTTCGTGTGATGGCTTGACCATCGCCATGCCATTTAGTTCCGCTAACATGTTCGCGTAATCAAGTTTCGCGCTATGCTGGGCTTTTACCACGTGATACTTAGCCGTTGGCAAACCCATTGCCTGCCAAATTTGTTTGGTTTTGATCTTATCCATCGCTAATGCTGCGCCCAGCACGCCAGAGCCGGTATAAGGTATGCCAAGTAACTCTAGCGCCCCCTGCATGGTGCCATCTTCACCACCACGACCGTGTAATACGATAAAGACCCGTGAAAAATTCTCACTAACCAATTGCGATAAAGCCCGTTCACTCGGGTCAAACGCATGCGCATCAACACCAGCGCCAACCAGCGCATTAAGCACCGCTTGTCCTGAGTTAAGCGAAACTTCACGTTCGGCACTAGTGCCACCAAACATCACTGCTACTTTGCCAAAATTATTCATCAGCAGCCCCTACTTGCGCCATTTTTTCAATGTTCAAGGCCATCGCAGCAAGATTTTTCGCCACGACCCCAATGTTACCGGCTCCTTGAGTCAGCAATAAATCACCGTCTTGCATAAATTGCGCTAAACGTGGTGGCAACAACTCTGGGCTTGCGACATAAACTGGTTCGAAATTACCGCGCGCGCGGATGCTGCGACATAACGCCCGGCTATCGGCGCCTGCAATTGGCTCTTCACCAGCGCTATAGACTTCCAATAAAATTAAACCATCAACTTGCGATAAAACGTCAACAAAGTCTTCGTACAGATCGCGCGTTCGAGTATAACGGTGCGGCTGGTATACCATGGTTAAACGCTTATCAGGCCAGCCAGCTCGGGCGGCCTTAATGGTTGCTAACACTTCAGTCGGGTGATGGCCATAATCATCAATTAACATCACCTGTCCGCTGCCAGTATCAAACTCGCCAAGCTGTTCAAAGCGACGGCCAATACCTTCAAATTGACTAAATGCAGCGGAAATATCACTATCGCTAATGCCACTGTCCATTGAAACAGCAATAGCAGCTAGTGCGTTTAGCGCGTTATGACGACCGGGTAAATTAAGCTTAACCTGCAACGGCGCGACACCATCACGATGGACCACAAATTGGCAGCTATTGCCCGTTTGCACAAAGTCGCTCGCGCGAACATCGGCATCATCACAAAAACCATAGGTGGTCATTTGGCGTGAAATTCGTGGTAACAAACTGCGAATAACCGGGCAATCAAGACACACTACCGCCAAGCCATAAAATGGCAGGTTGTGCATGAACTCAATAAAGGTATCTTCTAAGCGGCTAAAATCACCTTGATAAGTATCCATGTGATCAGCTTCGATATTTGTTACCACAGAAACCATTGGCTGCAAGTGCAAAAATGAGGCATCACTTTCGTCGGCTTCAGCGATTAAATAACGGCTCGAGCCTAATTTGGCATTGGTGCCTGAGCTATTAAGCAATCCACCAATCACATAGGTTGGGTCAAGTCCGGCTTGACCAAAGACACTGGCAATCAAACTGGTGGTGGTCGTTTTACCATGGGTGCCAGCAACGGCAACACCATGGCGAAAACGCATTAATTCAGCCAACATTTCGGCGCGTTGAACCACTGGGATCCGCAATTCTTTTGCTGCAATCAATTCAGGGTTAGCCGGATCGATAGCCGTTGATACCACAACCACACTAGCGCCCTCAACTTGGCTGGCAGCATGACCAATATAAATGGTGGCATTTAGCGCAGCTAATCGCTGCGTCACCCGATTAGTCGCAATATCTGAGCCACTAATCTCATAACCTTGGTTGGCAAGCACTTCAGCGATACCGCCCATACCAGCCCCGCCAATCCCAACGAAATGGATCCGCTTAACCCGGCGCATTTCCGGAATACTGCTGTGCAATGGAGTTGCTTGATCGCCTATTACTTTTGTCATTTATTTCACTTCTGTTGCTAGTAAGTTATTTAGTTCGTTGCTGCTCGCGCCCGCTAACGTTGCACAAATTACGGCCACTTGCTGGCTCGCATCATTTGCGCCTAAGCTCTGAGCCGCTTGTGCCATTTCATTTAAAGTAGCGGGTTGATTCAATTGATCAACTAAGCTCGCCAATACCTGTGGTGTCATGGTCGATTGTGCCAAAATTTTCGCCGCGCCTAATTCAGCCAACTGCTGAGCATTCTTGGTTTGATGGTCATCAACCGCATAAGGTAATGGTACAAAAATGGCGGGCAAACCAAGTACTGCAATTTCAGAAACGGTTAGTGCGCCAGCTCGGCATACCACTAAATCGGCCCATGCATAGGCCTGGGCCATGTCATCAATAAAATCACTTACTTGAATACCGCTCTCTTGCTGGTACGCATTTATAACCGCGGCACTATTACCTTTGCCAACCTGATGTTTAATTTCTATCGCGCGCTGATTGCCCAATAATGGCAACATCTGCGGTAACGTCTGGTTTAATATTTGCGCGCCTAAACTGCCACCGACTACTAGTAAATGTAACGGCTGCTCATTGGATTGCTGTGGCTTCACTTGAGCGGCCAGTGCTAATATATCGGCTCGCACCGGATTGCCAACCACTTGCTTGGCCACGCCCGGCAAAGCCGACTCAAATGCCACCATGACCTTGGTCGCAAATTTGGCTAGAATTTTATTCGTCACCCCGGCGACCGCATTTTGTTCGTGCAAGACTAGCGGCACGCCCATTAAACGTGCTGCCAGCCCACCAGGACCACTGGCAAACCCACCCATGCCTAACACGACATCGGGCTTAAACTGCTTAATCACTTGCCGCGCTTGCATCACTGCCTTGGCTAATTTAAACGGCGCTTTAAGCAACCGTAACAAACCATTGCCTCGCACGCCTTGCACGTCAATAAATGAAATATCAAAACCATGCTGAGGCACTAGTTGCGCCTCCATCCGTTGAGACGTGCCTAACCAATGCACTTGCCAACCATGGGTTTGCAATAAGTCAGCAACGGCTAGGCCCGGAAACACATGTCCGCCTGTACCACCAGCCATCACTAAAATACGTTTTACTGACATTAACAACTGCCTTTTTTTATTGCTTGAATTTGACTTAATCGACACTCATGGTCAATCCGTAATAGTGCGACCATGGCTAACATCATTACCCACAGACTACTGCCACCATAACTAATTAACGGCAGTGTTAGTCCCTTGGTTGGTAACATGCCGCTGGCTGCACCGGTATTAACCGCTGTTTGAAAGCTAATCCACATGCCAATGCCCAGCGCTAAATAACCGCCATAACTTTGGCCAAGTTCTAATGCTCTTTTACCGATCCATAACGCTCTAAGTGCTAACATCAATTGCAATAACAGCAAAATAGTCACACCAACCAAGCCCATTTCTTCGGCCCAAATCGCAAAAATAAAATCGGTATGAGCCTCGGGTAAATACTCAAGCTTTTGAATTGAATTGCCCAAGCCTTGCCCTAACCAATCACCACGACCAAAGGCCATTAACGATTGAGTCAGTTGGTAACCATCGCCAAAGGGATCTTGCCACGGATCTAAAAACGAGGTCACTCGTTTCATACGATACGGCGATACCATGATCAAACCAATCACCAGTACCACACCACCGAAAATTAAGGCAAAAAAGTCTCGCAGTTTAGCGCCAGCTAAAAACAGCATGCCAACCGTGGTAACAAACATCACCACCACAGTGCCTAAATCGGGTTGGCGTAAGATTAACCCCGCCAACACTAAAAATACCGCCAGCGGTTTATAAAAGCCTTTAGCTTGTTCAATCACTTCGCTGTGACGGCGCACAATGTAAGCCGCAAGATAACTAAAGAAAGCTAATTTCGCCAATTCAGATACTTGAATATTAACCGGCCCAAGCGACAACCAGCGGGTACTGCCGTTAACTGTTTTACCAACAAACATCACCAGTACTAATGCTAGAAATGCGCAAATTAAAATCACGCCACTGTATTTTTGCCACTGCGCCATCGACGCTTGCAAGCCAACCGCTAAAATGACAATACAGCCCGCAATATAAAATATATGGCGTTTAATAAAATGAAAAGGGTCACCCGTTAAACGTTGCCCTTCCGGCATTGAGGCCGATGCTACAACCACAAAACCTATCAATAATAAGGTGGTGATTAAGCTAAATAAAAAGCGATCATAGAGTAAGTTATGTTTCGGTTTACCTAATCCGATGATCTCTTGCCACACCGCCGTAACCGACGCCGGAAATAAGTTTATTGGCCGCGTCGTCATAATGCTTCCACCGCGGCGACGAAACACAAACCACGTTCAATATAATTGCGAAACATATCAAGACTCGAGCAGGCTGGCGACAGCAACACAATGTCGCCTGCTTGGCATAACTTAGCCGCGCCAACTACCGCCGCCGTTAAATCGTCACAACAAATTGCTTGCGGATAAATATCGCACAGCGGCTGTTTATCAACACCAATCACAAAAAGCTGGTCAACATATTGGGCAAACGGTTGCTTAAGCGGTGACAAGTCGGCACCTTTAGCATCGCCACCAGCAATCACGATCAATTGACCCGGATGATCGGCTAAACCTTCCAGTGCAGCAAGCGTAGCGCCAACATTGGTCGCCTTCGAATCATTTAACCAGCGTACTTGGCCTTTGCTTGAAATCTGTTGGCAGCGATGTTCCAAGCCACCAAAGGTCGTTAAGGTGTCGAGCATCGCTGGCAATGCTATGCCCGCTTGCGTGCCTAACGCCAAAGCCGCCAAAGCATTCAGATAGTTATGACGGCCAATCATCGCAATTTCTGTAGTCGCGATTAATAAAGTATCACCGTGATAAAGCCCGCCATCTTTAAGGCCATAATGGCCGGCGGCAGGTGCATCGAGCCCAAAGCTAATTTGCGCGATGTCAGTGCTTGGCATGGTTAAATGATCTTGACGATTAACGACAGCCGTTTGACTGCGTAAATAAATCTGTTGCTTGGCCTGGGCGTACTGGGCAAAGCCGTCGTAACGATCAAGGTGATCATCACTAATATTTAAGATAGTCGCCGCCACTAATGCTAAGTCGCTAGTGGTCTCTAACTGAAAGCTTGATAACTCTAAGATATACAGCTCAATTGATTGATCAGCGACTAAATCCAGCACTGGCACGCCAATGTTACCGCCAACCGCGGTGTTAATACCGGCGTTAATTGCCATTTCGCCGAGCAAACTCGTGACCGTGGTTTTGCCGTTCGACCCCGTAATCGCAATCACTGGTGCCTTAACAAAATGAGCGAACAATTCAATATCGCCCCAAATCAAGCATCCGGCTTTTTTTGCGGCAGCTATCGACGGGTGGCTTATTGCAATACCAGGACTAACGAGCACCATTTGGTAGTGATCAAAGCTGCTGTCATCAAGTGGTCCAAGTGTTGTATTTAACGCACCAAATTGCTCGGTGATTGGGCCTAAATCTAAGTTTGGCCGGGTATCATATAACGTTGGCGTTATGCCTTGCTGCAATAAAAAACGCACACACGACTGCCCAGTGAGTCCTAACCCAATGACAGCAACGTTGGTGATCTGTTGTGCGTTTATTATCATGCTTATCTAACCTTTAACTTTATCTAATGACTTACTAGTAATTGTTACTAACGATTTTAACGAATTTTTAAGGTCGCTAAACCCACCAACACCAAGACCAATGAAATAATCCAAAAACGGACAATTACCCGCGGTTCAGGCCAGCCTTTTAATTCGTAATGGTGATGAATTGGGGCCATTCTAAATATTCGTTGGCCACGTAATTTATAGCTGCCGACTTGTAAAATAACCGACACGGTTTCCATCACGAATACCCCGCCCATAATAATCAACAACACTTCTTGACGAACTAAGACGGCAACAATACCTAAAGCGGCACCCAATGCTAATGAGCCAACATCGCCCATGAAAATTTGGGCTGGGTAAGTGTTAAACCATAAAAAGCCTAATCCGGCGCCGAATATTGCCAAACAAAATACCGTTAGCTCACTGGCTAAGGGTAAATGTGGCAAATGGAGGTAATGAGAAAAATTGACGTTACCCGTCAAATAAGCGACCAAACCAAACGCTCCGGCCACCATTAATGTCGGTACAATAGCCAAACCATCAAGACCATCGGTCAAGTTAACCGCGTTGCTTGAACCTACTAAAGTAAAGTACACCAAGGCAATATAGAGCAAACCAAGCTGAGGCAAGACATCTTTGAAAAACGGCACGATAAAGACGGTTTCACTCGGCGAACTGGCGGTGAAATACAAGAAAAAGGCGACGCCTAATGCGATAGCAGATTGCCAAAAGTATTTCCAGCGAGCAATCAAACCATTAGAATCTTTGCGCACGACCTTGCGATAATCATCAACAAATCCGATGATGCCAAAACCTGAGATGACAAATAACACCACCCAGATGTAACTGTTGGTTAAATCAGCCCATAACAAGGTACTGAGAATAACAGCCCCCAGAATTAATATGCCGCCCATGGTCGGGGTGCCTGATTTGCTCAAGTGAGATTGTGGACCATCATCACGTACGGTTTGACCAATTTGCATCCGCTGCAGATAGCGGATTAATTTAGGCCCCATCCAGAGCGAAAAAGTCAGTGCGGTTAACGCCGACAAGATACTGCGCAGGGTCAAATAAGAAAAAACATTAAACCCGGTAATGTATTGGGTTAAGTACTCGGCTAACCAGACTAGCATTGGCTCTGCTCCCCTAGTGTTGAGTAAGCGATTTTAATCTGCGCGACCACTTGTTCCATTTTGGCACTTCGTGAACCCTTAACTAACACCGTAGTGTTAATAGATTGGTGTGAGTGTAACTGCTGCTCAATATGTAGGTTCAAACTGTTCTTATCCTCAAAATGGTAATGCTGGCCAGAAAATGTGCTGGCATAATGTTGGCTAAATTGGCCAATGGTTAATAATAAATCTATTTGTTGTTGTTCAATGACTGGCCCAAGTTCTTTATGACACTCGACGGCGTAATCACCCAATTCAGCCATGTCAGCTAACACCAGAATTTTATAACCCTGACGTCGACCTAACAGCTTAACCGCCGCGGCAATCGAACTGCTGTTGGCGTTATAAGTATCGTCAATCACGGTCACTAACGGCGATAACGCACTAAAATTTAAGCGCCCTGCAACATCTTGCATCGATTCAAGCCCCAAAGCGATGTCGCTAAGACTGGCGCCAACGGCTAAACATGCCGCGGCAGCTGCCAAGGCGTTACCGACATTATGTTGACCAGGCAACGCTAGCTCAACCCACTGCTGACCAAGCGGAGAGTTTAAGGTAAAGCGCGCTTTACCGGCGGCATTAAAACTTAAATCGGTTGCATATAAACTGCTGTTTTCACCGGCTTCGGTGGTAAATGTCGTTATTTGACGCTTAACATTAAGCTGCTGCCATGAACTGGCGTGCTCACTGGCTTGGTCAAATATCGCCTCACCCTGAGCACTTAAATGATTAAATATTTCTGTTTTTGCTTTTACCACCCCAGCAATGCCACCGAAACCTTCCAGGTGGGCCGCGCCAATATTGGTAATAAGGCTAACATCGGGTTGCACTAGGCTACTGGTATAGTCGATTTCACCAACATGGTTAGCCCCTAGCTCTATCACGCCAAAATCACAGTCTTTGGTTAACCGTAATAAGGTTAGCGGCACCCCAATGTCGTTATTAAAATTACCGGCGGTAGCTAATACCTGCCCGCGGTTTGATAAAATTGCCGCGACCATTTCTTTAACCGTGGTTTTACCGCAACTGCCAGTGATCGCAATAAATTTAGCATCACATAACTGGCGGTTAAGCGCGGCTAATTGACCAAGCGCGACGCGAGTATCTTTGACGATAAGCTGCGAGACATCACTTGCTGCAACATCTTGCTCAGCATTAACAATTATCGTGCTTGCGCCTTGCTTTATGACTTGGTCGATAAACTGATGGGCATCGAATGTTTCACCATAAAGTGCGACAAAACAGTCACCCGTTGTTACCTGCCGTGAGTCAGTTATAACCGACTCAATCACCCGGTCGGGGCCAAGCAGGCGCCATCCTAATTGGGCAACTATGTACGAAAGCTTAACTGCGATCATCGATTGACTCCTTGCTTAGTCGAGCCAGTACTTTTTGCGCCCAAACTCGCTCATCATAATCAAGCGTTTCAGCGCCAAGTAACTGATAATCTTCGTGACCTTTACCAGCTAATAACACAATATCATTAGCGCTGGCCATCTTAATAGCCAGTTCAACGGCCTTAGTGCGTTCGAGCTCAACCTTGATAGCCGCTGGTTTTTGGATCCCAGCAAACATCTGCTCAATAATGAGTTGCGGTGATTCACTGCGACTATTGTCCTGAGTAAAAATAACCTTGTCGGCATATTGTTCTGCAGCCGCAGCCATTAGCGGCCGCTTGCCTTGGTCGCGGTCACCGCCACAACCAAACATCACCACCAGCTCGTTATCACAATGCACCCGCAATGCCTGCAGTGCTTTGACTAACGCATCACTGGTGTGGGCATAATCAACCACTACCGTTGGCAAACCAGCCACTGAGAAAGCTTCCATGCGACCAGCAACTGGCGATAACTGTGGTGCGAGCTCAAGCAGCTGCTCAAGTGTAAAACCAGCACTGACTAAAATATTTAACGCCGCTAAGATATTTTCTAAATTAAACGCGCCCAGCAACTGACTGCTCAGTTGGCCTTGCTGCTGATTGGTAACAATAGTCGCGTCAATCCCGCCCGTATGATAACTCACGTTTGTCGCAACCAGATATTGCTCAACATCAGGCTGGCGCTGATTAAAGCAACTGACCTTAACCTTGCTATCCCATTGCTCTAACCATTGTCGGGCAACGGGATCTTGGCCATTAAGCACCGCTTGCAAGCAATGCTTGGCACTAAATAATTGCTGTTTGGCCGCCGCATAACCTGCCATGTCACCATGAAAATCAAGATGGTCACGACTTAAGTTAGTAAAAGCTGCAACGTCGAAGGTTAAATCTGCGATTCGGTGCAAGGCCAAACCATGAGACGATACTTCCATCACCGCATAACTTGCGCCCGCGGCCACGGCTTGCGCTAAATGACGCTGAACATCAATCGCATTAAGCGTGGTATTGATGCTAGGCTCAAGTGCTTCGATAAAACCATTGCCCAGCGTGCCTAAGGTATAAGCACGCTGGCCGAGTAATTCTAACCACTGCGCAATCAATTGGGTGACCGTGGTTTTGCCATTGGTGCCAGTGACACCGATTAAGGTCAAGTGCTGACTTGGCTGGCCGTAATAATCGCCTGCTATTTGCGATAATTGCGCCACTAAGTCACTCAGGTGCACAATCGCGCCATCAGCAGTCAGTTCAACATAGCTGACTTGCTCTGGTGCTAGTTCACTTAAGACTGCCGCGGCGCCTTGCTTTAATGCAGCGGCGCTAAAGCGGCGACCATCACATTGGCTGCCGTTTAATGCCACAAATAACCAATCGGTATCGAGCGTTCGATTATCAAGACTGATGCCTTTAATGGTAATTTTTTCGAGTTTTTCCAGCTCGGTTTCAGGCAATAATCTGCGGAGTAAATCTGTTAACAACATCGAATTAGGCTGACTCATTTTATGCCCCTATTACTACCTGACAGTGAGGGTAATGAGGCTATATCTATTGGTAATTCAACGGTTTTACTTGGCGCGACATTCAATAACTGCAAGGCACCTGTTGTTACTTTTGCAAACACTGGCGCGGCAACGTCGCCACCGTAATATTTGTCACCTTGGGGCTCATTAATAAACACGACTGTTACTAGGCGCGGATCATCAATTGGGGCAATCCCGGCAAATGAGACTAAATACTCGTCGCCATAACCGCCAGCAATCGCTTTTTGAGCCGTACCCGTTTTACCAGCCACCCGATAACCACCAATCCGAGCTTTAAGTGCAGTGCCACCTTGCTGTGTCACCCCTTCCATCATATTTAAGACCGCATTGGCAACACGCGGTGAAACAACCTGAGTTGAGCTCGGTGGCTGCTCAAGTTTTAAAATGGAAACGGGATTAAGTCGTCCTTGGTTAGCAATAACTGAATAGGCTTGCGCCAGCTGCAGTGGTGTCACCGTCATGCCATAACCAAATGACAGGGTAGCTAATTCAAAATCGGACCAACGGCGTCGCTGCGGCAACAAGCCAGGACTTTCGCTCGGCAAGCTAATGTTAGTATGCGCGCCAAAACCTAGTGCTGAGAATGCACCCAAATATTGTTGTTTAGGCACTGATAATGCAAGCTTGCTGACTCCAACATTCGATGATTTTGAGATCACAGTCGCAACATTTATTTTGCCATAGTTATGGCTGTCTTTAATGCGACTGCCGCCAATCCGGTACCAGCCAGGTGAGGTATCAATGACCGAATCAACCTTAAACTTACCAAAATCGAGCGCGGTCATTACGGCCAGCGGCTTCATGGTCGAGCCCGGTTCAAACGCATCGGCAATTGCGCGGTTACGTAATTTATGCGGCGCCATGGTCCGGCGGTTATTCGGATTAAATGACGGTATATTAGCCAGCGCTAATACTTCACCCGTTTTAACATCAAGCACCACAACAGAGCCCGAAGTAGCACGGTAATATTCAGTCGCAATCTTAAGCTCACGGTAAGCGATGGCCTGGATCCGCTGATCAATACTGAGCACAATATCGTTAGCGTGTTCGCCCTCTTCAACGATATCGAGTCGCTCGACCACCATGCCATCACGAGATTTTCGCACTTCTTGCTTAATTGGCGCACCGGTTAACCAGTCATCAAAACTGCGTTCGATGCCGTCCTGGCCTTTATCATCAATATTGGTATAACCCACCACATGAGCAACAACCTCACCGGTCGGGTAATAACGCCGAGATGAAGGTTTAAGGTAAACGCCAGGGATTTTTAATTGTTTAATATAATTGGCTTGCGCCGGTGAAACTTGACGTTTTAGGTAAGCAAAACGGCGTTTTTTATCTTTAACGGTTGCCAAGACATCAGCTAATGGTCGTTCTAATACGTCTGACAAGGCCTGCCAGCGGCGCATATCGCTCAAGCCATTATTGCTATGAACTATTTTAGGATCAACCCACACTATTTCAACAGGTACGCTTACCGCGAGTGCACTGCCATGTCGATCAAAAATATTACCACGATGCTCTTCGCTTATGGTGGTTCGCAACGAGCGCATATCGCCTTGCTCGCGCAAATGTTTAGAGTCGATCAACTGTAAAAAACTAACGCGTGCAACAATGCCAACAAAAACCAGAATAATTAAACCGGCAATGACGTACAGCCGCCATGAAATGAGGCCTGGTTGACTATTTACTTTCGCTTGTTTTTTCAATTTAATGACACCGCTATTTCTTTTATTGTTGATGGGCGTTTCATCAGTAGCTGTTCCGTTGCTATGCGTTCAATTCGACTATGTTCGGCCAAGGCCATTTCTTCGACCAATAAATGTCGTGCTTCGAGCTTTAGTTCATCACGCTGTTGACGCAATTCTTCCCAATGACCAATGTACAAGCGATTTTGATGGCTGCTGTAAACAACGGCAATGGCCGAGCCCAGCACCACCAAAATCAATACGACTAACCATAGGTGACTTAACAAATCGGCCAAAATGACCTTGGGTAAGTTAACTCGCCGCTCGTCAGTCATTAACGACTAAAGCTTCTGCGCTAAACGCAACACTGAGCTGCGCGAACGTGGGTTAACGTCTATTTCATCTTTCGATGGTTTTATCGCTTTGCCGATGGCTTTAAAATTTCTGCTTTTGTTAAGCTCGTCTTCGGTCATTGGCAAACCAAAAGGTACTTCTTTGCCTTTCGATTGCTTTCTGATGAAACGCTTAACGATCCGGTCTTCCAGTGAGTGGAAACTAATAACCGACAACCGTCCCTCAGATTTTAAGACGTCGATTGAAGCCAACAAGGCTTGCTCTATTTCTTCTAATTCACTGTTAATGTAAATTCTGATCGCTTGAAACGTTCGGGTAGCCGGATGCTTGTTACGATCTTTTTTCGGCACCACTCGCGCCACAAAATCAGCGAGTTGCTTGGTGGTTTCAAACGGCGTTTCTTGACGATCGGCGACAATCGAGCGCGCAATATGAGTCGCCCAGTTTTCTTCGCCAAAGTTTTTGATCACATAAGCAATCTCATCGACATCAGCTTGTGCCAACCACTGCGCCGCGCTGCGGCCAGTGGTTGGATCCATTCGCATATCAAGTGGGCCGTCACGCATAAAGCTAAAGCCACGCTCAGCGTCATCGAGCTGGGGAGAAGATACGCCCAAATCCATTAATACACCGTCAATTTGACCCGTTAAGTCAAGATCTTCGACATAACTTGCCAACTGAGAAAATGGTCCGGCGAGAATGCGAAAGCGTGAGTCTTCAAGCTCAAGCTCTTTGGCCACGGCAATCGCTGTTGGATCACGATCGATACCAAATAACCGACCGTCTGGGCCCAATTTTGATAAGAGCTTACGTGAATGACCGCCACGACCAAAAGTCGCGTCAATATAGATGCCGTCAGATTTTATCGTTAGTCCGTCTAGCGCTTCATCGAGTAAAACGGTAACGTGAGAAAATTGTTGAGTCATAATCTAAAGTGCTAGATCCTTTAAGCGAACTGATGTGCTGAAATCAATCGATTTCACTAACGCTAAGTGCTCTTGCGTTTGTGCCAACCATTGAGTTTCATCCCATAATTCAAATTTATTTACTTTACCAACCAACATTAATTTTTTATCAAAGTCAGCATGTTGTCTTAATGGAGCCGGCAATAATACCCGGCCATTTTTATCCATCTCGCAGTCATTAGCATTACCAAGAATTAAACTCTTGATCGCCGCTTCTTGCGGTTCAAAATCAGACAACAGCATCAATTTTTCTTCTATTGGTTGCCATTGGTTTATTGGATATAACATCAAGCAAGGACGTTTAATATCGATAGTACAGACCATTTTCCCTTCCCCTTGCAA
Source organism: Gammaproteobacteria bacterium (assembly GCA_013214945.1). Taxonomy (NCBI): domain Bacteria; kingdom Pseudomonadati; phylum Pseudomonadota; class Gammaproteobacteria; species Gammaproteobacteria bacterium. Next base: position 218,743 of record JABSRT010000002.1, on the reverse strand, counting down.
GCGCACTACTTCGCGATACACAGTTGGCATCGTTAAGCGTCCTTTTACATCGAGATTAATAGCGGTCGTGCCACGAAACATCTATGTTTCCCTTGTTATAATCCCAATAAATCCACTTTGTGACACTTATTGCCACTTTAAACAATTTTAGGGGGATGAGGAAGACACGTCAAGACACAATTGACGACTTTTGATCTGAATAGCACAAGAGACTGAACTTATTAAAAAAGATAGTTGATTTATTTTCGTACGATTCGTCACAAAAATAGCGAGTAATGACTGAAAACAAATAGGATTAGACCCAAATATCTTTATTTACAGCTAATTAAACGGGAAAATAAAAAAGTGCCAGCGGTGAAATTTTTTATACCACTTAGCCTGTCTATATAAGTTATCCATGAAAGTTGCGAGTACAAAAATGAATAAATCAAAAGTCATCTTAATTACGACCTTGGCGCTTATTATAGGGCTATTCTTCTTATTAGGCTGGGATCAGTATCTCAACCTTGACTACATAAAAAGTCACCAAAGTGAATTCGAACAAAATTTAACCAAGTCTCCTTGGCTCACCACTATTACGTTCTTTGTCGCCTACGTCATCATAACTGGCGCTTCGTTGCCCGGCGCGGCGATCCTCACCCTAATTGCGGGTGCATTATTTGGCCTGGTATATGGCACGTTGTTAGTCTCATTTGCCAGTACGCTTGGCGCGACCCTAGCTTTTTTAAGTTCGCGCTATTTATTGCGCGACAAAATAAACAAAAAATTCAAACAGCAGCTAACTACCATCAACCAAGGCATAGATAATGAAGGTAACTTTTATTTATTTGGCCTGCGCTTAGTACCGATTTTCCCATTTTTTATCGTCAACTTGGTCATGGGGGTCACCTCAATTTCAACTAAACGTTATTTTATCGTCAGTCAATTAGGCATGTTACCTGGCACGCTAGCGTTTGTGTTTGCCGGCACCCAACTAGGTCAAGTAAACGATCTCAGTGGCCTTATTTCTGCGCCTTTATTAGCGGCATTTGCGCTATTAGGGGTAATGCCGTTGCTGACCAAGCGACTGCTCGACAAACTGCAAGCTAATCGTATTTATCGCCCTTATCAGCGACCTAAGTCTTTCGATTACAATCTTATTGTTATCGGTGCTGGTGCCGGTGGTTTAGTAAGCTCTTATATCGGCGCTGCTGTTAATGCTAAGGTTGCCCTCGTTGAAAAGCATCAAATGGGTGGCGACTGTCTTAATACTGGCTGCGTGCCATCAAAAGCCTTAATTAAAGCCGCCAAATTTGCCCATGAAGTAAAAAAGTCCGAGCAACTAGGCTTTGAACAATCAACAACCACGGTCAACTTCGCCAAGATCATGGCCCGCGTCCATCAAGTAATCAAAAAAATTGAACCCCATGACTCTGTTGAGCGCTATAGCAAGTTAGGTGTTGATGTAAAACAAGCAACCGCCCATATTGTTGATCCTTGGACAGTCGAGATTGATGGTAAGCCTTTCACGACCGCTCAAATCATTATTGCCACTGGCGCTAGACCTTTTGTGCCGCCAATCAGCGGGCTAGATCAAGTAAATTACCTGACGTCCGATAATTTGTGGCAATTAACCGAGCTGCCGCAGCGATTGATTGTTTTAGGCGGTGGTCCAATTGGCAGCGAGCTAACGCAAGCCTTTGCGCGATTGGGCAGTCAAGTCAGCCAAGTTGAATTGTTTGATCGGATCATGCCGCGTGAAGATCCCGAGGTTAGCGAATATATTAAGCAGCAATTTATTGATGAGGGCATCGACGTGCTAACTAATCATCAAGCGTTACGCGTTGAAGTAACTGACGGCTGCCAGCGGCTTATTTGTCAGGTTCAAGAACGAGAAGTGGCGATCGAATTTGATCACATTTTAATAGCAGTCGGCCGTAGTGCTAATACGGCTGGTTTTGGGCTAGAGCAGTTAGACATAACATTGCGGCCAAATAAAACCATTGCGGTCAATAAATATCTGCAAACCAATTATCCTAATATTTACGCCGTAGGCGATGTTACTGGCCCTTATCAATTTACCCATGTCGCGGCACATCAAGCGTGGTATAGCGCGGTCAACGCCTTATTTGGTCGATTCAAAAAGTTTGCGGTTGATTACCGAGTTATTCCTTGGGCGACCTTCGTTGATCCAGAAGTCGCCCGAGTAGGTCTTAATGAAACCGAGGCCGCTGAGCAAGGCATCGATTATTGTGTCACTCGGTATGATATTGATGATTTAGACCGCGCAATTGCCGACAACCAAGCCAAAGGCTGGATTAAAGTGATCACCGCAGGCACCACAGATAAAATACTCGGCGTCACTATTGTGGGTCACAACGCCAGTGAGTTGCTCACCGAGTACGTTACGGCAATGAAATATAATTTAGGCTTAAATAAAATTCTCGGCACGATTCACCTTTACCCTACGATGAGTGAAGCCAACAAATATGCTGCGGGGGTGTGGAAGCGCAATCACGCGCCGCAATATATCTTGGGCTTATTAAAGAAATACCATAACAAAGTAAGAAGCTAGCTGTTCTTTTGTCATACCTGCAGTTAGATGCTTCGCCGCTCATCGGATAAGCACCTAACTGCGCCATTGTGTAGATTTAGGATAGCTCGTTGCCGATCCTAATTCCTACCGATGGCCCATTAATTAAAACATTAACAATATAAAAATTTAGCTGTAGAAATATATATTTACACTCAACTGATCGCTGCTACTCGTTTAATTAACGATTCAGGTCAAGGACAGAGCAGGCTCATGCCCTTTATTAATTGGCGCGATTTTGTTAGTTTAGGATCATAGTCATTATTACATTGGCTCACGAGAACAATTCTGGGCAGTAAAACATCACTCATAAAAGGGTCTATTATGTCTAGCGTTTCAGCAACCAACTCAAACAGTGGCCAGCAATTACTAACGGCTTCCCTTGCAAAAAATTTGCAAGAAGCGAATGGTAAAATGGCATTGCAATTAATTGAATCAGCCGCCAGTACTCAACACGTAATGGCCAGTCCGCAGCCAAGCGCTAACCTGGGCAATCACGTTAATATAAAAGCTTAAGTATCTTACGGCCTGATACGATCCACCGATTAAGTACCCATCAAGATATCTTGTGAGTCTTGGGCTGTTTGCTTAAGGTAGTGCCACAGATGACTAACTCTAGCTAGACGCATCCGATCACTGGGCGCAGCAATCCAAAAACTGCGAGTAAGATTGATCTGATCGAGCACCCGCACTAATTGGTCTGATTTATCCGCTAAAAAACAGGGTAAAATTGCCACTCCTAATCCCTGCTCAACCGCGCTAAATTGCGAAATAACACTGGTACTTCTAAAAATAGGTTCGATATCACTCAAGTAATGATTTAAGTAACTCAGTTGATCGCTAAACAGTAAATCATCAACATAACCAATCAACGAATGCTGACTCAATTGCTCCAGGTTACTAATCTCACCATGCTCTGCTACATAGCGTTTACTGGCATACATCCGCAAACGGTAATCCGACAATTTTGAAACAACTAACAGCTCATTTTTAGGCTTTTCAATCGTTACCGCCAAATCAGCTTCATGTTGAGTTAATTTAACAAAACGCTGTAGCGGCAATAAATCAACGGTGATATTAGGATGGCTGTTGAAAAACCCGCCAAGATTTGGCGCGATAAAAAAACTACCAAAAGCATCCGTCGTGCCGAGCCTAACATTGCCCTGCTCCTGCAGGTTTCTTCCTTGCAAAATTTCAAGAGCGCTTTGTGTCTTCTGTTCAATCACAATCGCTGTCTTTAGTAATTCATGACCATCACGGGTTAAGGTGTGGCCGCCCGCACCGCGGTCAAATAATTGTGTCTCCAATAACGACTCTAGTTTATGGACCCTTCTTGAAACTGTTGATGAATCTAATTTTAATCTTTTAGCGGCTAAGGATAAGGTCTCTGCTCTGGCCACTTCTAAAAACACTTTTAAATCATCCCAGTTCATCAATATTGTGTCCTATGTTAGTGGTAAATTTAACCGTGAGTAGCCTTGCATTTATGCAAGGGTGCCTTGCGCTCACTGCTCTTGTCAAGCGTTCCCCTAAGCATTATGCTCAGTTGATGCTTGGGATTAACGTAAACGTAAACGCCAACGCTAACGCTAACGCTTTGATGATCCCTTAGTCCGCTAATAAAAAAGGATATATTATGTCAGTTCGCCGCATTCCAATGATCATCAACGGTCAAAAAGTTGAGTCCACGTCAGGCAAGTGGATTGATGTCGTTAATCCCGCAACTCAAGAAGTCGTTGCACAGGTCCCCTTTGCGACACTTGACGAAGTAGATAGTGCGATTGAAAATGCCCATGAGGCCTTTCAGTCGTGGAAAAAAGTGCCGCTGGGTCAGCGCATGCGGATCATGCTAAAGCTGCAATTTTTAATCCGTGAAAACACCAGTAAACTCGCTGAATTAATTACTTTAGAGCATGGTAAAACCCTGCCAGATGCCGAAGGTGAAGTCGCCCGTGGTTTAGAAGTAGTTGAACATGCTTGCTCGATTACTTCGTTACAGCTGGGTGAAATGGCCAGCAATGTTGCCGGCAATGTTGACGTGCATACCTTGCACAAGCCACTAGGCGTGGGCGCTGGTATTACCGCCTTTAATTTCCCGGTAATGTTGCCTTGTTTTATGTTTCCGCTGGCTATCGCAACCGGTAATACGTTTGTGCTCAAACCCTCGGAACAAGATCCATCCGCCTCTTTATTATTGGCTGAACTTGCGCTAGAAGCTGGTGTGCCACCGGGTGTATTAAATGTCGTGCACGGCGGCCCAGAAGTGGCTAACCGTTTGTGTGAGCACCCATTAATTAAAGCCGTATCATTTATTGGCTCGACTAATGTTGGCACCCATATTTACCAAAATGCCAGTGCCCACAATAAACGAGCGCAATGTATGATGGGTGCTAAAAACCATTGTATTATCATGCCAGATAGCGATAAAGATCAGGCAATCAATAATATTCTTGGCGCAGCCTATGGCGCGGCAGGACAACGCTGTATGGCAAATTCAGTGGTTATTTTAGTCGGTGAAACCCGTCAGTGGGTTGACGAAATAGCCAAACGTAGCCATGAAATGAAGGTCGGCCCAGGCACAGATCGCAGCGCCGATTTAGGCCCAGTGATAACGCCACAAGCCAAACAGCGGATCATTAAACTCATTGATTCTGGTGTTGAGCAAGGCGCCAATTTAATGGTTGATGGGCGTAATTGTGTGGTGGCTGGTTATGAAAAAGGTAATTTTGTCGGTCCAACCATGTTTAGTGGCGTAACCACCGAGATGGATATTTATACCCAAGAAATCTTTGGCCCAGCACTGTTAGTTTTAGAAGCCGATACCTTTGAACAAGCTATCGAAATCATTAATGCCAACCCGAACGGCAATGGTGCTTCAATATTTACTAACTCAGGATATTACGCTCAGCGTTTTGAAAATGAAGCTGATGCCGGTCAATTAGGCGTTAATATTCCGATTCCGGTGCCCGTTGCATACTTTAGCTTTACCGGTTCACGCGGCTCTAAATTGGGTGATTTGGGCCCGAACGGTAAGCAAGCAATTGCTTTCTGGACCCAGACTAAAACTGTCTCGACGCGTTGGTTTGCCCCAGGACAAGATGCCGGCGCGGTGAATACCACGATCAGCATGTAATAAGTTTTTTAACTGGCAATAAAAAACCGCTGTGATAGCGGTTTTTTTATCGGCTAGCCGATGATATGAACCGACACGGTCACTTCTTCGCGGTCATGATATAAGTGCTTACATTGCAGCTCATAACGCAAACCAGCACGTCGCAATTTTGCTTCAATATGATCTAAACACTTATAAACTTCAATAAAGCGCTTTTTCATCGGCAATTTAAGATTGAAGATGGTTTCGCGACACCAGCCCTTCACTAACCAATCAGACATCAGATCGGCGACCTTAATCGGCTTTTCAACCATGTCACAAATCATCCAATCAACATTTCTTTCCGGCACAAACTTAAAGCCGTCTTCCATAAAATGCGTGACCTGGCCAGTGTCCATTAGTGATTGCGCCATCGGGCCGTTGTCTATCGCACTGACAAACAAACCACGTCTAACCAATTGGTACGTCCAACCGCCAGGACAAGCGCCTAAATCAACGCCCCTCATGCCTGAGCTTAAGCGGTTTTCAAGCTTATCTTTAGGCACAAACAATAAAATTGCTTCTTCAAGTTTTAGCGTCGATCGACTCGGCGCCGCCGCCGGGAACCTCAAGCGCGGGATCCCCATAAAAAATGGTGAGTTATTATCAGGATAAGAATACCCTAAAAAACCTTGCGATGAATCTAGCATCATTAAGTGGATAACTGGCTTTTTCAGGTGCTCTTTTTTTAGTAAGCAACCTTGTTTACGCAGCGCGCCACGTAAAGGCACAGTAAACTTACGGCAGAAACTTAACAATTCTTTCGCTTCATTGGTATCTGGTGTTTCAACCCGAATATCGCCACAAACTGGTAATTCGCTAGCCGCTTCAACAATCACACTGATCCGGTCGTCACTTGGCAAATCCTGTAACTTAGCCACCAACACAATCATCTGTCGAGCAAAAACTAACTTAGTAAAAGCTATTCGCTGCGCTAGTTTGTCTGCTTGGGCTAATTCCTGACAAACAAAATGTACATAACCAGAATTATCTTGAACCACACAATAACCGAAAACTTCTTGATCACTGGCTATTTTCTGAATTTCGCCTGCACATTCTTTTTCAAAGCCACGACGACAATAAAGTAATAAACCGCTATCCATTTAACTCTCTCTACTAGTTACTTTGTTATTAAAGACGGCAGCGAGCAACAATGCTAACCAGCCTAAAATAAAACATGCCCCACCAATGGGGGTTAATATGCCTGCGATCTTAGCGCCACCAAAGGAAAATAGATACAAGGGACCACAAAATAAAGTGATACCCAGCGCAAAAAAACCAGCACTAACTAACCAACGTCGAGCGCCCGTTAACTGATACCAAGCCGCAAGCCCTAGCAACGCTAACAAATGATAAAAATGCATCGTACTGGCTTTAGCGAATACCTGTGTTAAATACGGGTTGGCCACCATCACCGCACTGTGACTAGCCGCAGCAGCAAGTCCAGTGGCAAGCGCGCCATTAAGACCGACAAAGCCTAATAATATCCGACAATAAATATTCATATTTCTCTCTATGGGGTAATGTGGCTAGTTATCGTCCAGAAACATCCCTGTACCACATAGCCAGTGTCCTGCTTCGCAGTTTCTGGATGGACACTAGCTATGCCGCTGGCATTCTCGTTGATAATTCTTGCTCTTTAAATAAGGCTAACATCCATTGCCGAAAGACATCGATTTTCCCTAATTCACTCGGTGTTTCATTACTCACGATATAATAAGCATTTTTACTTAATAGAAACTGATCGAACGGACAAACCAAACGCCCAGATTCCACTTCAGCTCGCGCCAGCAAATTAGACCCTAACGCAACACCTTGACCATGAACTGCTGCCTGCAAGGCTAACGATGACAAACTAAAGATCGGCCCCTGATGCACATTATCAAGTGAGACGCCAACCTCGCGCATCCATATTTTCCAGTCCTTGCGGCTAGAGTCATGCAATAAGGTGTGGTTTTGCAAATCACTTAATGAATTAAGTGGTCGCTTGCCAACCAGCAGCGAAGGCGCACAAACAGGGATTAAGTATTCATTGCGCAGCTTGTCACAACGTACACCAGACCAATTACCTCGGCCATAATAAATCGCGACATCGACATCATCAGTTAATAAACCTTCCTCGAGATCAAGTGCCTTTATTCGCACATCAATCTCCGGGTGCCGTTCACTAAATTTGGCTAAATTTGGTACCAACCACTGAATGGCAAAGCTCGGTGAAGTGCAAACCGTTAAGGCGCCAACCGCCGTTCGAGACAATACTTTATCGGTTGCTTCAATCAAGGCTGAAAAAACGTCTTTAATATCGAGGAAGTAACTTTGCCCTTCTTCGGTTAATAACAATGAACGATTTTTACGGCGGAATAATTTAATGCCTAAGTTTTCTTCTAATGATTTAATTTGATGACTAACCGCCGCTTGAGTAACAAACAGTTCTTCGGCTGCTCGGGTAAAGCTTAGATGGCGAGACGCCGCTTCAAAAGCTTTTAGTGCATTTAATGGTGGTAATCTTCTAGACATAATTAACATTATTACTGATTAGGTTTTCTAATCCAATTATGGCATTTTGAGTTCAATCACGTCTAGTGGCAGTAAGTAAAAAGTCAGACGAATTAAGAAACAGGACGGTGTGGCGAGCTGAATTGGTGGGGGAGTTAACTCAAACAACTGAAATGTCAGCTGTTTGAGTTAAAATGATTAACCTTGAGTATCTAAAATCGGTAAGCTTTTTACCACGTCATCAACCGCTTTCATTTGGGCTAAAAATGGCTCCAACATTGCTAACGGTAAAGCACAAGGACCATCACATTTGGCTTTGCTTGGATCTGGGTGCGCTTCTAAAAATAAGCCACCGATTGCTTGGCTGATACCGGCTAAACCAAGCTGAGTAACTTGAGCACGTCGACCACCGGCACTATCACTGCGGCCACCAGGGCGTTGCAATGAGTGGGTAACATCGAAAATGACCGGATAACCCATGTCTTTCATGATGCCAAAACTAAGCATATCAACAACTAAGTTATTGTAACCAAAAGATGATCCGCGCTCACATAACATCAATTTGTCATTGCCCGCTTCATTAAATTTGCTGAGGATATGACGCATTTCTTCGGGCGCTAAAAATTGCGCTTTTTTAATGTTAATCACTGCATTGGTTTTCGCCATCGCGGCAACCAAATCAGTTTGGCGAGACAAAAAGGCGGGCAACTGAATTACATCCACCACTTCAGCCACAGCAGCGGCTTGGTGCGGTTCATGAACATCGGTAATAATTGGCACGTTAAAGGTCTTTTTGATTTCTTCAAAAATTTTCAAGCCTTCATCAAGCCCAGGACCACGATATGAGTTAATTGACGAACGATTTGCTTTATCAAATGACGCCTTGAATACGTATGGAATGCCTAGTTTCGTCGTCACTTCAACATAATGTTCGGCCACAGCCATCGCCATGTCACGCGATTCTAATACATTCATGCCGCCAAATAAAACGAAGGGTTTGTCATTCGCTACTTCAATAGCACCAAGCTTAATAATTTTTTGAGTCATGCTGTTCTCAGTCATGTTAGGGTTCCTGATTGGCTATCTCAGTGGTTTAGAGCACTGAATAAGCAATGTAGCGTGGCGCTGTAATCACCACAACTATGTCGGCGCGTAAAAATCAGTGATAAGTAGTCAATTGCGCGTCGAGTGTCTTTATATGCATCTTTAACACCTCGGCGTTTGGATCTTCAGGGCAATTATCAATAAAGTAACTAAAGTCATCACTGGCGCCTTTAAAGCAATCGAGCTGTTGTAAGACGAAACCACGCTCCATCCGTTGCTGCGGATCATCAGGGCTCAGCGCTAATAACCATTCATTAAAGTTCAACGCCAACTCAAATTCGTGCGCCAGCAAACAGGCTTGCTTAATACTAATTAAGAAACGTTTGTTGGTCACCTCATCAGTAGCGGCGGTTAGGTGCTCAGGTATTAAACGATGGTGGTCGCCCAAATGACCACGAACCAATAGCTCTAACATGCGCTGACTTAATGGTTCGCCGTTTAACGGATCGACATAAAAGCCATTATCACCGCCAATTCGCAAGACCAAAGGACCTGGAAAGTCGATAATTTCTACCGCGATATCACACATTTTCAGCAAGTTATTCAGTACCACTGAAAACGTCACATTGTTGCCTTCACGCTCAGTCATTAACGAATGAAAGCTATTGCTTGGCATCGAAAAATAATCTTGCTCAGCCATTTTAAATTGCCACTGACCATAAAATAACTCTTTAAAATCGAGCCATTGATCTTCAATCGACTGGCCTTTAATTTGGCGAGCTAATAAGTCGACACTATCGAGCAATTGATCCCAGACCTCATCACCAGCCGCTATGACTTGCGCTTCACTGATCGCGCTTGAGCCATAACGCAGTAACTCAAGCGGGGCAATCTCTACTATATCAAAAGAGTCAGTCACGGTGGCATTAACCTAAAATAAATGCTTGTTTAAAGATCACGAGTTTAGCCGCAATCACGACCCAACCTAAGGCACCAATTGTCGCTAACACCTTAGTTTTGGTGGTTTTAGCGCGATATAATGCGACATAAGCCAGCACGATATAAATAATGACACTGAGTAATTTCTCAGTCAGCCAAGCATCAGCACCAGGTGATTGGTTAATGATGATACATAACATGACAGCACTAACTAATAAGAACGTATCAACGGCGCGAGAAGTGATTTTTGCCCACTTTTGCTGGTGAATGGCCCGGCCAGCAAACATCAGGCCTGCTCTAACGACAAAAAACAGCACGCTAAACGCCACAAGAGTAACGTGTAAGTGCTTAATTGGGAGATAAAACTGTTCCATGAAATTTTCTCATTGTAAATTTATCAGCCATTTTACTGTTTTTAGCTAATAATGCGAATAACAAGCCACTAAACCTTAATGACTGCTTAATAAATAACCACCTAACAATGGGGGTAATTTAGCTAGTGTCCATCCAGAAACTGCGAAGCAGGGCACTGGCTATGTGGTACAGGGATGTGCCAATATTTTCAACTTGTTGAAAATGAAAGCGAAGTAAAACCACGTTTTACGGTAGTGTCTCCAGAAACAGACAAGGATGTCTGTTTCTGGACGATAACAAGTTAACTAGGGCGTCGCCCTGAGGTTACGCGATCAAGACCGGCTAAATCGCGGTCGGTGACAACACCGACAAAGCCACAGTCGGTCAGTATTTGACGAACCGCAGGCCCTTGCTCAAAACCATGTTCGAATAATAACAAACCGTCTGGTTTAAGATAATCACAACTTTGCTCAGTGATATCAATAATATCTTGTAAACCATTGTTAGCAGCGACTAAGGCCGACTTAGGTTCAAACCTAACATCACCGAGCTGTAAGTGTGGATCATTACTGTCGATATAAGGAGGATTTGAAACGATAAAATCACAGCTATGACGATACTGCCTGCCAACGCTACTTAGCCAACTCGACTGAATAAACTCGGCATTAGCAATCGCGAGTTGCTGCTTGTTTTTGTTCGCTAGCATCACTGCAGGTTCGCTAAAATCAACGCCCAACAGCTGCCAATTGGGCTGTTCACTGGCTAGCGCCAATGCAATAGCACCAGTGCCAGTGCCTAAATCAATGCCGACAGCTTTAGTGGCCGTTACATTGTCTAAGACCAGCTCAACTAACAATTCAGTTTCTGGGCGCGGAATTAAGGTCGCTGCTGAAACGCTTAGCGCGAGCGACCAAAACTCCTGCTTACCAACCAAGTAAGCAACTGGCTCGCCGAGTTGACGCCGCTCAACCAGTACTTGAAACTGAGCAACTAAAGGCGCTGCAAGTTCTTTTTCTGGCCAGGTATAGAAATAGCTGCGATCGACATCAAGCACATGGGCTAACAACACTTGAACATCGAGCAAGGGCGAGTCACTCGCCGTTAATTGTAACCTCGCCTGCTCGAGTAACTGCTTTATACTCAACACTAGCATTTAGCGGTTATCTTCGGCCAATGCGGCTAACAGATCCGCTTGCTGTTCGTTTAATAACGGTTGGATCACCAAGTCGATATCACCCTGCATAATATCACCAAGACGGTATAACGTTAGGCCGATCCGGTGGTCACTAACGCGTCCTTGTGGGTAGTTATACGTTCTAATTCGCTCACTACGGTCACCACTGGCTACTAAGCTGCGGCGGGTAGTGTCTTCGGCAGCTTGACGCTTTTCGTCTTCAGCTTGCTGTAAGCGAGCCGAAAGTACTGACATCGCTTGCGCACGGTTTTTATGCTGCGAGCGCTGATCTTGACATTCAACCACGGTACCCGTAGGAATGTGAGTAAGACGAACCGCTGAGTCAGTTTTATTAACGTGCTGACCACCGGCGCCAGAAGCACGGAAAGTATCAACTTTTAAATCAGCTGGATTAATTTTAATTTGTTCAGCTTCAGGGATCTCAGGCATGATAACAACAGTACATGCTGATGTGTGAACACGGCCCTGTGATTCAGTTTCAGGTACACGTTGCACCCGATGACCGCCCGACTCAAATTTCATAATTCCGTAAATACCTTCGCCCGAAATTTTAGCAATGACTTCTTTAAAGCCGCCTTGCTCACTTTCGTTAAGGTTAACGATCTCTATCCGCCAGCCACGCGCTTCAATGTAACGGCTATACATTCTAAACAAGTCACCCGCAAAAATCGCCGCTTCGTCGCCACCGGCCCCAGCACGAATCTCTAAAAAGGCATTGCGATCATCATTAGGATCTTTAGGCAATAACAGAATTTGTATGGTATCTTCCATTTCTGCGACGGCCGCTTTGGTCAATTTAAATTCTTCTTGGGCCATTTCTCGCATGTCAGGATCATCATCTTTGAGCATTTCCTGAGCCGACTCAAAATCGCTCAGTGCCTCGTTATACTGGTTAAAGGCTTCAACAACAGGTCCTAGCGATGAGTATTCTTGATTTAGCGCACGAAATAAATCTTGGTTGGCGATAGTCTCTGGATCCGACAATAAAGCTTCCACTTCTTGGCTGCGTTCATCAAGCCCTTCTAATTTGGCATAAACCGTTGGTTTCATTGTTGTATTTTCTCACTAACAAATGCGGGCTACTTAAGATAACCACAAATAGGATGTATGGTGGCTATTGTAATATATCCCCGTAAGCATTGCGACTGTAGGATCTAGTACGAATAGCCAAGGCTGGCTTTGGCACAATTCGGGGCTTAATTTAATTCAGGATCTTGCTCGAGGCCAAGTGCATCGCACAATACCGAAAGCTTGGTCACATCACCCGCGTGGCTAGCATCACTCATGGCGCGGGTTGGGCTATGAATAAGTTTATTGGTTAATTTGTTAGCCAGCTCAATCATGACTTTCTCGGCATCAATGCCTGCGGCCAGTTTTGTCAGGGCTTTTTCGACCAGTTCGTTTTTTACCGTTAAACTTTGCTCACGATATTGACGTATATAATCAATTGACTCTAACGAGCGAGTCCACGCCATAAAGTGGTCGGCTTGCTCAACCGTTATCACTTCAGCTTCATCAGCTGCCGCGCGGCGCGAGGCCATATTTTGATCAACAATTCCCTGTAAGTCATCAACCGTATAAAGGTACACATCATCGAGTTCACCGACTTGTGATTCAATATCACGTGGCACCGCAATATCAATCAATAACATCGGCTGATGACGCCGTGAACGAGTCGCCGTTTCGACCATGCCCTTACCTAGGATTGGCAAGGTGCTAGCGGTTGATGAAATCACGACATCGGAATTAGCCAAATGATCGGGGATTTGGCTCAGGGTTATCGCACTACCATTAATTTGCTCAGCCATGCTTTGTGCGCGCGCTAAAGTACGATTGGCAACCGTAATGTTAGTTGCTCCCGCCTCGGTCAAATGCTTGGCCACTAATTCGATCGTTTCACCGGCACCAATTAATAACACATTGGTTTCTGATAGCTGGGAAAATATCTGCTTTGCTAGGGTCACCGCGGCAAAGGCGACCGACACAGCGTTGGCCCCAATGTTAGTTTCGGTCCGGACTTTTTTGGCAACAGAGAATGTGCGTTGAAATAACTTGTCCATCAACAGTCCCATAGAGCCTGCTGATTTGGCGGTACTATAAGCCTGCTTAATTTGACCTAATATTTGCGGCTCACCTAAGACCAGCGAATCTAACCCACAAGATACCCGCATTAAGTGATTTACAGCTGCAGCATCTTGATGTAAATAAATACTTTGCGCTAATTCGGACTTTGGAATTTGATGAAAATCAACCAACCAATCAATTAATTGCTCACCTTGAGCTTGATTACAATAAAGCTCGGTGCGATTACAAGTAGACACAATCACCGCTTCGCCACCGTGATTGAGCATTTTTAACTGTTGTAACGCCTCAACCATTTGGTCAGGAGAAAATGCAATTTTTTCCCGCAATGCTACTGACGCAGTTTTATGATTGATACCTAAGGCAACTAAAGACATGTGATTGGTTCGACTATTTATCTATAAGGTAATTATTGCTAAGAATTTTACATGAAAAACGCGCGCAATTGAAAGCATCTCTAGTGCCTAGATCAAAAAGAAGCTACTCTATAGCCAATCTAAGTCAAATTTTTTAACTCAGACATGCTTAAACGATTCTTGTTCTTATTGCTGCCAATATTCTTGGCTGGCTGTGTGACTAAACCTTCTCAAACCTTGAACCCTGATTATCCATTATCACAATGGCAATTCTCAGGTAAATTTGCGATCAAAACCCCGCAGAAAAAACAAGGACTAAAAATTCACTGGCAACAAAATGGCCCGCATTTCGATATAAAACTATTGACCATTTTTGGGATTACCGTGCTGACGATCGAAGGTGATAAGCACTTAGTCACTATTGAAGCCGACGACGGCCCGATTAAAGGCCGTTCCGCCGAGCAATTAATTTGGCAATTAACTGGCTGGCATATTCCGGTCAATCAACTGCAACATTGGTTAATTGGCGAAGTAAGCGATGCAACACAAGTCAGCTTGAGCCCGCAGGGTGATTTTACCCAAGGCATCATTGTTGACAGTTTAAATCGACCATGGCAGCTCAGCCTTGGTCAATACAAAACGGTGCAAGGACATAAGCTACCTCATCAGCTAAGATTACAACGCGACGGCTCATTATTAAAACTGGCGATTAGCCAGTGGCAACTTGAGCAGTAACTAGACCCAACCAATGATAAGACTCTCTATGCACAATATCACTCCTGGCAACAATCAGTGGCCAGCACCGGCTAAAATAAATCTGTTTCTTCATATTACTGGCCAGCTCGATAATGGCTACCATACGTTGGAGACTGTGTTCCAATTTTTAGATTATGGCGACAGCTTAGCTATCGATTGTAATGATTCAGGATCTATTAGCCTTAGCCCGGATGTGCCAGGTGTTACACTTGAAGATAATCTTATTTATCGCGCGGCGATGTTGCTAAAGCCCTATGCATTACACAATGCAGGAGCCTCAATTGAACTGACTAAAATCCTGCCAATGGGCGCGGGTCTTGGCGGCGGTTCATCTGATGCTGCGACCACCTTAGTCGCCTTGAATCATTTGTGGCAATGTCAGTTATCAAACGACCAACTGGCACAGCTCGGGCTGAGCTTAGGGGCGGATGTTCCAATTTTTATTCGTGGTTTCGCCGCATTCGCACAAGGAATTGGTGAAAAACTAACCCCTGTTTCACCACCACAACCTTGGTATTTGGTGATTTGGCCCGGTGTTTCAGTGTGTACCCGCGAAATTTTTAGCGCCCCTGAGTTAGTTCGTGATACAGCTCCCATTTCTATATCACAAATAAATAATGCTTTATTGACAAATGATTGCGAAAAAGTCACAAAAAATCGTTATCCTGAAGTTGCCAAGGCCCTTGCGTGGTTGATACAATACGCGCCAGCAAAAATGACCGGCACTGGTAGTTGTGTTTTTGGTGAATTTGTCGACCAACAGTCAGCGGCTGCTGTGTTAGATAAATTACCAAAACCGATGCAAGGTTTTATCGCCAAAGGGATTAACCAATCTCCTTTAGTAACGAAACTAAACCATTCCAGTCTGCCGATTTGATGCAAACATAACTTACTGTTAGTTGTTTTATAATAAAACGACTAATGCAATGGTGGTCTTAAATACCACCGACAAAACCAACGCCTGAGGTTTTAACGTGCCTGATATTAAGCTATTTGCTGGAAACGCCATCCCTGAACTTGCTAAAAAAATTGCCGATCGTCTTTACCTGAAATTAGGTGATGCGACTGTTGGTTGCTTTAGTGACGGGGAAATTAGCGTACAAATTAACGAAAATGTACGTGGTGCAGATGTGTTCATCTTGCAATCAACTTGCTCACCCACTAATAACAACCTGATGGAGTTATTAGTGATGGTTGACGCACTACGCCGAGCTTCTGCTGGTCGTATTACTGCCGTTATCCCTTATTTTGGCTACGCGCGCCAAGATCGCCGCGTTCGCAGTGCTCGTGTACCAATTACTGCCAAAGTTGTTGCTGACTTCTTGTCGAGTGTTGGGGTTGACCGAGTTTTAACGGTTGATTTGCACGCAGAGCAAATCCAGGGCTTCTTTGATGTACCAGTAGACAACGTATTTGGTACTCCTGTCCTTTTGAATGATATTAAAAGCCGTGAGTTTCACCGCCCTATCGTCGTGTCTCCAGACATTGGCGGTGTCGTGCGCGCACGTGCGTTAGCGAAATTACTTGATGATACCGACTTGGCTATTATCGATAAACGTCGCCCACAAGCCAACGTATCACAAGTTATGCATATTATCGGTGATGTTGCTGATCGTGACTGTATTATTGTTGATGATATGATCGATACTGGCGGCACCTTGTGTAAAGCAGCCGAAGCGCTCAAAGAACATGGCGCTCGTAATATCTACGCTTACGCAACTCACCCAGTATTTTCAGGCAGTGCAGTAGAAAACGTTGAAAACAGTGTAATCGAACAATTTATTGTTACAGATTCAATTCCACTGAGCCCTGAAATGATTGCAACCGGTAAAGTAAAAGTTCTGTCATTAGACAGCATGATTGCTGAAGCACTGCGCCGCGTTTCAAACGAAGAATCTATTTCGGCAATGTTCGAATACTAAGCAAGCATTTAACTTAGCTTAAAGATTGAAGCCGCGTTTAACGCGGCTTTTTTTATCCAAATTTAATCACCTTTTTCTCTTGTTGTAGCTCACCAGCTGCCGCCATCAATTCTTCGATTAAACCCCCGCCCATCGGATTAGCGCTTTAATTAACTGTCAATCCTACTATCTTATTATTTAAAAACCTGTTTTAACCCGCTAGTTACTAATATATGGCCTAGATCAAAAGCTCACTTTTACGGTAAGATAAAAGTACAATCAGCTCAATTTAAGGGATCTAAGTTGCAAAAGACCTTCAAAAAACTGTTTTATTTTATGATCAGCAGTGCCAGAGATTTGGCACCGATCATTGCGGTGATTGTTTTCTTTCAGCTGGTAGTGATTGGCCAGCCCTTGCCTAATGTCGGTCAGTTACTGCTTGGGGTCTTATTTGTTTTACTAGGTCTTACTTTCTTTATTCACGGCCTGGAACAAGGCTTATTTCCGATTGGTGAATCAATGGCCCACGCCTTTGCCCGTAAAGGCAGCGTGAAGTGGTTATTGATCTTTGCTTTTTGCCTCGGTTTTGGCACGACAGTCGCCGAGCCAGCTTTAATAGCCGTTGCCGCTGAAGCGGCAAAAGTAGCGGCTGATGGTGGTTTAATTGGAGCCAGCCAAGCCGCGATGAACGATTATGCCCAAGGACTTAGACTAAGTGTTGCGTTAAGTGTTGGTATTGCTATCGCGCTGGGGGTATTTAGAATAATCAAAGGCTGGCCGCTGCAATGGTTTATTATTATCGGCTACTTACTCGTCGTTATTATGACAATGTTCGCACCACCAGAGATTATCGGGATTGCTTATGACTCTGGCGGCGTTACAACCTCAACCATCACCGTGCCGCTAGTCACTGCTTTGGGGGTGGGTTTAGCTTCCTCAATTAAAGGCAGAAATCCGATGATCGACGGCTTTGGGCTAATCGCCTTAGCCTCCCTAACCCCTATGATTTTCGTGATGGCTTACGGGATGATTAAACTATGACCTTGAGCGACATCCTAATTCAGATTGTGCAAACAATCTTAGCCACCTTCACCGATGTCCTGCCGATAGCGGCGATTTTATTTGGCTTTCAATTTGCCGTAATCCGCAAGCCATTACCCAATCTTGGTAAGGTATTACGGGGCTTTGTTTGGGTCTTAATCGGCTTATCATTATTCTTAATTGGGCTTGAATTAGCGCTGTTTCCTTTAGGGCGGTTAATGGCCAAGCAACTGACTGATCCAGCCTTTATTGCCGGTGTTGATAATGCAGCGCAGCTTAGTGGCGTGGTACAGCAACTTGCTTGGACCGATTATAGCTGGGTTTATATCTTTGCTTTTTTAATTGGTTTTGCAACCACCATTGCTGAGCCGTCTCTTATTGCCGTTGCAATTAAAGCCAATGAAGTATCAGGTGGAACCGTCGGCGTGTGGGGCTTACGGCTTTCTGTCGCATTTGGTGTTGCCGTTGGTATCTCGCTCGGCTGTTATCGGATTGTGGTCGGAGATCCTATTCAGTGGTACATCATGGCGGGTTATGTCGTCGTTGTTATTCAAACCTTATTTGCACCAAAATTAATTATTCCACTGGCTTATGATTCAGGTGGCGTTACAACTTCAACCGTTACAGTACCATTAGTCGCCGCACTTGGGTTGGGTTTAGCCGAGACAGTACCCGGACGAAACCCAATAATTGACGGTTTTGGTTTAATCGCTTTTGCTAGCTTGTTCCCTATTATGTCGGTAATGGCTTATGCGCAGATATCGGAAAAGCTAACCAAACATTCACATAAAACATAATGTTACTAAGTAAAAAACGCATGATCGGAGAGAAATATGCATTTTAAATTAATCATCGCCTTCGTTGATGACAACACCACGGATCTCATTATGGATGCGGCACGAGAGGCAGGAGCAACCGGTGCTACTATTATTAATAACGCCAGAGGAGAAGGTATTCAACAACCTAAAACCTTCTTTGGTTTAACCTTAGATGAGCCTCGTGATGTCATCTTATTTATTGTCGAAGAACATTTAAGTCGCCATATTTTGGAAAAAATTTATCAAGTTGGTCAATTTGATAAAAAACCAGGATCTGGCATAGCAATCCAAATTGATGTCGAAGATGCCGTCGGCGTTAGTCATCAAATTAATCGACTAAGCGAAACTGTGGAGAAAGAATTGTGAGTACAAACACTCTGATTAAAGCATCTGAAGTCATGACCAATCGTTTCATTAAAATGGACGGTATGCAGACAATTCGTGAAGCCATTGAGGTAATGAAACGTGAAAAGTGCGATGTTATTATTGTTAATAAACGCGACCCACATGACGCCTATGGCATCTTGCTTCTGCAAGATATTGCCAAGCAAGTGATTGCCAAGGATCGTGCGCCCGAACGGGTCAATATTTATGAAGTAATGGCTAAACCCCTGATCAGCGTACCGCCGCAAATGGATATTCGCTATTGCGCGCGATTATTCGAAAATTTCGACCTGCATTATACCCCTGTGGTAGAAAAAGAAGAGATCTTAGGGGTGATTGGTTATCAAGAGCTCGTCTTACATCAACTAACCAATGACTGTTAATCCCAATTACATCAAATTTATGACACAAAAAAGCCGCTTAATTACTTAAGCGGCTTTTTTTTACTTTGAAAAATTAGCTAGAGATTACTCAGCTACGATTTCAATAGTAACAGTTGCATTTACTTCAGCGTGTAGATGAAGTACAACTTCGAATTCGCCAGTGTGACGTAGTGCGCCTTCAGAAAGACGAACTTCGCTCTTAACAACTTCAACGCCAGCAGCAGAAACTGCATCAGCGATATCACGAGTACCGATAGAACCGAATAGCTTACCTTCGTCACCAGATACAGAAGAAATTACAACGTTTGATAACGCAGCAACTTTTTCAGCACGGGTTTGAGCAGCAGCTAGGTTAGCAGCTAATTTAGCTTCTAACTCAGCGCGACGTTCTTCGAACTTAGCGATGTTTTCTTTGCTTGCAAAAACAGCTTTACCTTGCGGTAAAAGGAAGTTACGAGCGAAACCAGATTTCACAGAAACCTTGTCGCCTAAACCACCAAGCTTAGCAATCTTATCAAGTAAAATAACTTGCATTACCTATCTCCTAAAAATTCAATAACCGACTTACTGGTGTAAGTCTGTGTATGGAAGTAAAGCCAGGTAACGAGCGCGCTTAATAGCACGGCCAAGCTGACGCTGATATTTTGCGCGAGTACCAGTGATACGACTAGGAACGATTTTACCACTTTCAGTGATATAATTTTTCAAAGTAGTGATATCTTTGTAATCAATTTCTACTACATTTTCTGCTGTGAAACGGCAGAATTTACGACGTCTAAAAAAACGTGCCATGGAGATTTCTCCTAATTCATCAATTCAATCGAATGAGCATGTAATACAATTTTTGGCGAGCCATTTCGGCCTTGATGCCAGACAAGATAACCACTTGCCTTGATATTACTGCCCTTAACCAACTTAGTAACGGTGCTTTGATTCTCTTTTCCACTTAACACAATAGTCATTCTGCAATAGATCCCCCGAGGGAAACCTGCTTCTAACTGCTGTGAACGGTGATCCATTACAAGATATGTATGTGGAATACCGGCGGGACTGACTTTACGACGCGGGCTGGTGCACAATGTGCCACTTATAACCGTTGAGTTTTCAGTCATCAATCTTCAAATTACCTATTACAGATTACTCTGCTGCTGGTTGTTCTTTTTTAGCTTCTTCGCTAACTGGTGCTTCACGACGCTTTGAATCGCGACGTTCTTCTTTTGCCTTAGCAATGTCAGAAGCTTCAGTAACTGCAGCTTTAGTACGAAGTACTAGGCTACGGATCACTGCATCGTTGTAACGGAAGTTATGCTCTAACTCGTCCATTACTTCTTGACCAGCTTCAACGTTCATAAGAACGTAGTGAGCTTTGTGAAGCTTTTCGATTGGGTAAGCCAACTGACGACGGCCCCAGTCTTCTAGACGGTGGATTTGACCACCAGAATCTTTAATTGAAGCAGTGTAACGCTCAATCATTGCAGGTACTTGTTCACTCTGATCAGGGTGAACCATAAATACGATTTCGTAATGACGCATTTATTATTCCTTACGGTTTGTTAGCCCCAACGTGGCTCGGCTAGACCAGTAATAGGGCAAGGAACTAATGAGAAGCCGATTTTGGAGGCGAAATTATATAGCAGAAAAAAATATTTCGCAATGAGAAATACCACAATCAACGCTTTGTAGGCCGCAATATTGATTTATTATTAAATATAATCGCGCAAAGCACTGACCTGAGGTGAATTAACAATAACGAGCAATAATATTATTTTAAGCTAACCGCAGGATTTTCTAATAATGAGGACAAAAAAATGGTCGTTACCTAAAGGTTAACGACCATTTTAGTAATAATTTGTTGTAAATTATTATCCGCGTTGACGGACCACTTCAAACAAACAAATACCGGTCGTTACCGAAACGTTAAGGCTTGATACGCTGCCAGCCATTGGCAGTGATACTAACTCGTCACAATGCTCACGAGTTAACCGACGCATGCCTTTGCCTTCAGCGCCCATGACAATAGCCACTGAGCCGCTAATTTTGGTTTCAAACAGACCCGATGTCGCTTCACCAGCCGTGCCAATAATCCAGACACCTTTGTCTTGGATTTCACGCATAGTACGCGCTAAGTTAGTCACTTGAATCAGTGGCATAGTCTCAGCGGCGCCACAGGCAACCTTACGCACTATCGGTGTTAACGATGCTGATTTGTCTTTCGGTACGATCACCGCATGAACGCCAGCAGCGTCGGCACTACGGATACAAGCACCTAAGTTATGCGGATCGGTCACACCGTCAAGGATCAATAAAAACGGCTGATCATTGTTGGCAATAATATCATCTAAATCTGCTTCGGTTTTAACCTTGGCGGTACGCACGTTAGCAATAATGCCCTGGTGAGACTCACCATCGGCTTTATCGTCCATGGTTTTTTTACCAACAAAGGCAACACTTATGCCGTTACGACGCGCAGCGTTAACCACCTTGTTCATTCGTTGATCTTCGCGACCTTTTAAGGCGAAAATTTCAAGAATACGTTCAGGTTCGTTATTTAAAACTGCTTCAACGCTATGTAATCCAAATAGAAGATCGTGTTTACTCATTTACTGTTTGCTACCTTGTTCTTTAATTAAACGTCTTAATACTAGGCATTGTTGCCCTGACGTGATTTTTCTTTAGCGCCCGGACCTGACTTGCGTCTGCTCGGTTTACGCTTTTTAACTGGCTTATCACTCGGCTGATGACCGCTCTTGTAACCTGATTTCAGGTCATCGTTTGAGGTCTTTTTCCGACTACTGCTATTCGAGCGATTTGGTTTATCACCCGAGCGCTTGTTGCTGCCGCGCAGACGTTTTTTATTGCCCTGGAAAGCAACTAAGGTTAAATCGATTTTCTTGTCATCAAGATTAACCGAAGCCACTTGCACTTCAATGCGATCACCCATGTGATAAGTATCATTAGAGTGCTCTGCCACTAATCGTGCTTTGGCGGCGTCAAAATGATAATAATCACCAGGCAAAGCGCTGATATGTAATAGACCTTCGATATTGACACCGTCAAGTCGCACAAAACAACCAAAACTGGTCACTGTGCTGATGGTACCTTTAAAGCTGTCACCAACATGATCAAGCATGTATTCACATTTAAGCCAATCAGCGACATCACGCGTTGCATCATCAGCACGGCGCTCGGTCATTGAGCAATGTTCACCTAAGTTAGATACTTGCTCAGCAAGATAAGGGTAAGCCCCAATCTTTTTACCTTCGATGGCATCTAGCTCATTAGTTTTTACCAACAACGATTTAATCGTACGATGTAAAATTAAATCAGGGTAACGGCGAATCGGCGAAGTGAAGTGACTATAATGATCAAGTGCTAAACCAAAGTGCCCTGCATTTTCAGGTGCATATACTGCTTGTTTCATTGAACGAAGCAGCATAATTTGAATCAGTTCAGCGTCATCACGTCCCTTGACTTTGTCGAGTAACTGGCTGTAGTCAGCCGGAGTTGGTTTCTCACCACCACCCAGAGACAAGCTCAATTCCCCAAGGAAAGCGCGGAAGTTAGTCAGTTTGTCATCACCCGGTGTATCGTGTACTCGATACAAGGCAACACCTTCGTTTTTCTCAACAAATTTAGCTGAAGCAACGTTGGCTAAAATCATGCATTCTTCGATCATCTTATGCGCGTCATTACGTACTAACGGTACAATTTTGTCGATTTTACGATTTTCATTAAAGACAAACTGAGTTTCAGTTGTTTCAAACGCAATAGCACCGCGTTCTAGTCGACGAGCATTTAATGCCGTATACAACTTGTGCAGCTCTTTTAAATCGCCAACTTGTGCCGCATATTCCTGACACAAGGCTTTATCGCCATCGAGAATAGCTGCAACCTTGGTATAGGTGAAACGAGCGTGCGAGTTCATGACCGCCGGATAGAACTTATAACCCGACAAGTTGCCTTTCTCGCTCACGGTCATTTCACAAACCATACATAAGCGGTCGACATGTGGATTTAGTGAACACAAGCCGTTAGACAGAACTTCAGGTAACATTGGAATAACGTTCGCAGGGAAGTAAACTGAGTTGCCACGTTCTAATGCTTCATCGTCAAGCGCGGTTCCCATTTTTACGTAGCTACTAACGTCAGCAATGGCAACCCATAAGCGCCAGCCACCGCTCTTCTTACGACGACAGTAAACAGCGTCATCGAAATCGCGTGCGTCTTCGCCATCAATAGTAACTAGCGGTAACTCGCGTAAATCGACCCGACCGGCTTTAGCGCTTTCAGGCACTTCAGGGGTAAGATCAGCAATTTCAGCTAACAGGGCATCAGAGAACTGGTGTGGTAAATCATGATTGCGTAACGCCATCTCAATTTCCATGCCTGGGTCCATTTCATCACCCATCACTTCAATGACTTCACCGAGTGGGCTTTGATGACGTGATGGTCGTTTGGTTACCCGAACGATAACTACCTGACCATTACGAGCGCCATTAACGCTACCGTCGGTAATGATAATATCTTGGGCAATCCGAGACTCGTCTGGTACAACGAAATTAATCTCACCATCAACAAAGAAACGACCAACAAAGTCGGTTTTACCATGTTCAACAACTCGGACAATGCGAGCGTCGCGCTTACCACGACGGTCATTACCACCAGTTTGTGCTAACACGATATCGCCATGCAAAACGCCGTGCATCTGTTTTTGATCGACAAACAGATCTTTACCGCCTTCTTCAGGTCGGAAAAAACCGAAACCATCACGGTGACCAATAATTCGGCCTTTCATTAGGTCCATCCGCTCTGGCAAGCCGTAGCTTCCGTTGCGAATATAAACCGCTTGACCGTCACGTTCCATCGCACGCAGGCGACGACGCAGACCTTCTAATGAATCAGGATCGTCAATTTCAAAGGCTTGAGCAATTTGTTCACGCTTTAGTGGGGCGTCAGAATCTTTGAGCAATTGAAGAATAAGCTCACGACTGGCGATGGGTTTTTCGTAATTTTGCTGCTCACGAGCAAAATGTGGATCTTGCTCTGGGCTAAATTTATTAGACATCTTTAAACGTTATTAATCATAATTGGCGCTAGTATAACAGGTATCGCTAGCACCGCCTAAAAATGAATCGCTCTAATTTGATTTTAATTGATTTCTTTTCGAACTATCATCAACAATCGTCGCTATTTTAGTAACGGTCGTTTCGCGCGTTCGATGACTCTTTGCGGCATTAATTTCGCCAGTTTACTTAACAAGTTTTTAGCTTGTTGACGTTTTTTAGCGTCACTGATAATCGAGTTGTGCAGCCAATGATAGGACTCTTCATAATCAACTGGACTGCCTTCACCATCCACTAACATCCCGACCAAACGTAGCTGGGCCCTAACATTGCCTAAGCCTGCCGCCTCAGACAAATACCTTAACGCCCGCTGGTTGTCTTGCTGAAAGAATCGCCCAATATGATAATAGCGCCCTAATTGTTCGATGGCTTCGACTAACCCTTGATGAGCACTTTGTTCCATCAGGTAAATACCGTGTTTTGCATCACGCTCAACACACACACCATAAGCAAGCATATCGCCGTATAAGAATTGATAACTGGGCAGCTTAACTATTTCGGCTCGCGCTTTAATATCTTCAACCAACTGACAGTCGTCGGCTTTCACCCGCTGCAGGTGGGTATTTTTAGCAATCAGCCCTAGTAAATCACGTTGTGAATAGAGCTGAATTACGCCGTCTTCGAGCTCAGCTAAAGTGGGAGTCGACACACCGACTAGCGTCAACAAACTTAGGCTGACTAGGTAATTATTTATTATCTTTCGCATAGTGACTCAGTTATTTACTCTCTTTTAATATATCGTCAAATTTGGCCAAAACTTTAATCGTACAACTTTAGTGATCGGACTTTGATGATACAATAGTGTTTTGCATTCTTAATTAGCAGGTTCCCCTTGGCTTTTGTCTACAACCCACCTACCAGCCCTTGGCTTGAAATTATCTATGTTGATAATGACATTATTGTCATTAACAAACCCAGTGGTTTATTGTCGGTACCCGGTCGCGAACTCCATCATCGTGACAGCGTAACCACGCGGTTAATGCGGGTTTTACCAAGCACCGTCGTTGTTCATCGGCTAGACATGGATACCTCTGGCATTATGCTCTTTGCATTAACCAAAGCGGCGCAAAGTCATATTTCACGCCAATTTCAACAACGTACTACCAGCAAGACATATTTGGCCCGCGTATTAGGCCACCCGTCCAGTGAAAACGGTCAGGTTGATTTACCGCTGATTTGCGATTGGCCCAACCGGCCCTTACAAAAAGTCTGCTATGACGATGGCAAGCCGTCACTAACGCATTGGCAGGTATTATCACGTGAAGAACAATCATCGCTGATAGAGTTGACGCCAATTACTGGACGGTCTCATCAATTACGAGTACATATGCAACAAATAGACCATCCAATATTGGGTGATCGCTTTTATGGTAAACCAACCGCGGTTACAATGGCAAACCGGTTGCAACTGCATGCCCACAAGTTAACAATCACTCATCCTGGCACCGAGCAACCTATTACCTTTGTTGCGCCCTGCCCATTTTAAATCACCTTGCTAAATCCCTAACTTGAGCCGACGGCCCCTTTATTGCATTATATTAACCTGAATAGCGGTTATATTAATGCGATGATAAATGGGCTGATTAGAGCTGATAAATAGTGTTCTAATCTAAAAAGATAACGGATGTCTAATCAAGGTAGAGCAATAGTGGTAAATGGCAGAGTTAAATTTGTTGTACTGACCCTAGCAGCTTGGTCGATCTTATTGTGTGGCAAAATGGTGCTTGCTGCTACCGAGCCTCAAGCTCCCGCCAATGAGATTAACTTATCCCGCAGCATCGAGGCTATCGAAGTGCGCTGGCTGAGTCTGGAGAACGGCAAGTTTTTGGCGTTACAACGCCAATATTTAACCGCGACTGAGCGTGGTGTTGCCATCTTGTTACCAGAAATAGACGGCTTACCCTCTGCCAGCGGAGCCATAAACCTGCTTCGAATAGGGCTTAATGATCATGGCTGGACCACGATTGCAATAATGCCACCGCCACGTTATTCGTCTCGAGGGGAACAGAAACCGCTATCTTATCAACAGCGGTTCAACGAACGATTAAACTCCGCGATTAAAGCCGCCGAGGAAATAGGCGGTCGCATTATTCTCATCACGCAAGGCAGTCAAATAAGTTACCTAATGATGGCCTATCTGCAACAGAAAATCCAATTGCCCAATGCACTCATTATGCTCAATAGCAAACCCTTACTGATACTGCCAAAAACACCCGAAGATCAACCTTCCTATGCCCAAGATTATCAGCAGCTTTCCGTTCAAATAAGCGAATTGGATCTTAAAATGTTAGATGTATATCACCGTCAAGAAAACTTGAGCGTTGAGATGTCATACCGACAAAAACTCAGTATTAAACAAAAACAACACAGTTATCGACAAATAGAGCTCGGCGATCGATACGCCAATCACAACGTTGTTAAAGCTGTTTACGGTTGGCTAAAAGCGGTAGGGTTAAACTAAAGAATTGTTCTATGACTTGAACTTGCACCGTCCTTGGCGCTAACACTATTGGTTAGGTTGCCGCCATAACGCGGGCTTGAACCATCTTTTGACGTATATCGCGTACTGCTTTGTCGAGGCCATCGATGGCAGCGCGGGCAATAATGGCATGACCGATATTTAATTCATAAATTTCTGGAATAGCCGCAATTGCTTCCACATTGTGATAATGCAAACCATGGCCAGCATTAACGATCAAACCTTGACTATGCGCATAGGTTGCCATGGTTTGAATGCGCTCTAACTCGCGCTTAATTTCGCTGTCAGTCGTTGCCTCGGCATAACAGCCAGTATGTAATTCAATATATGGCGCGCCAACCGTCACTGCAGCATCTATTTGAGTTTTGTCAGCATCAATAAACAGTGACACCTTAATGCCTGCGGCTTTAAGCTCAGCTACCGCTTCTAACATGGTGTCTAGTTGCCCTGCGACATCAAGCCCGCCTTCAGTTGTTAGCTCTTCACGCTTCTCAGGCACTAAGCAGACATATTCAGGCTTAACGTCACATGCAATCGCGATCATTTCATCGGTCACCGCCAGCTCCAGATTCATTCTGGTTTGCAGGGTTTTAGCCAAAGTATAAACATCACGATCTTGAATATGACGACGGTCTTCACGTAAATGAATCGTGATGCCGTCGGCACCCGCTAGCTCGGCGACGGCCGCTGCATGAACAGGATCTGGGTAAGTGGTCCCACGCGCTTGACGTAAAGTCGCAATATGATCAATGTTAACGCCTAAAAAAATTGGGTTCACGCTAAGGTCCTTATTAAATATTATGGATAGGTCGACGGGCAAACAATTGTCTGCTGTATAATGGTTTAGAGCCTAACAACGGCGCTAAGGCTTGACGAGTCAACGCTTTAGCCTGATTTCTGGTTATCTTGTCACAAAAATCATGCTTTGCAATAGCCAAAAGGTGCTGACCGCTAAATTTCCCACCAACTTTTGACATTAAACCAAGTTCAGCGTGATAACGGTATTGCCAATCGGGCTGGATCGGATGACCCGTATTGTCGAAAGTAAGGGTAAAACCATGGCCGAGTTCGCCTAATAGCGAAAGCTCAAACATCCGCAGTGATGACTCGATATCTTGTTGTTTAGCGAGTGCCATCAGGGTGGCGTGATAACTGCTATAAACTTGCGGCTGAGGATCTTCTTTGCCAAGTAAGCGTAATAACAGCTCATTGAGATACAAGCCACTATAGAGAAACTCTCGTTTAAGCGGTAAGGACAGGGTTGGCGATTCAATGCGAACAATGGTTTTTAGATCGCCCAAACCACGCCAAGAAACCAATACGGGTCGAAACGGCTGCAACAAACTTTTGGTCGCGCTATTTTTACGCTTAGCGCCATTAGCTACCGCCGCAATGCGACCATGGGTTTCGGTAATTAATTCGACTATTAGACTATTTTCACCCAGAGGACGGGTATGGAGTAAATATGCGGCACTTAATGCTGAAACACTGTGTTTTGAATGACGACTAGGCATCTGAATAGATGGCGATGTTTTATCTAGATAATTCATCGCCATATGCCGTATTAGAAGTCGCCATAACCTAAGCTTTGCAACGCACGTTCATCATCAGCCCAGCCAGATCTCACTTTAACCCACAGCTCAAGAAAGACTTTATTGTCAAACATTTCTTCCATGTCTTTACGAGCTTCACGGCCGATTTGCTTAAGTTTTTCACCTTTTTTACCGATGATCATCCGTTTTTGGCCTTCGCGCTCAACCAAGATCAAAGCGCTGACATTAAACACGCCATTTGGCTGCATCGTAAAGGCTTCAATCTCAACCGTTACCGAATAAGGTATTTCATCACCTGTAAAACGCATTAACTTTTCGCGAATAATTTCTGACGCCATAAAGCGCTGCGAACGATCCGTTATGTATTCTTCTGGAAAATGATGCTGGCCCGGCTGTAAAGCACCGCGCGCTAATTTGGTTAAGCGTGGTACACCATCGCCATTTTTAGCCGAAATAGGCACGATTTGTTCAAAATCATATTGCTCGCCAAGCCATTTTAAATGTGGCAATAACGCGCTACGAATTTGAACATTATCTTCTTTATTAACCACACAAATTACCGGTGTATCATGGCAGCTTTTACGTAATTTATTTAAGATCATTTCGTCATCGCCAGTCCACTGAGTGCCTTCAACTAAGAAAAACACCATTTCAACGTTACCAATTGAACTAGCGGCTGCGCGATTCATTAAACGGTTAATCGCGCGCTTTTCTTCACTGTGCAAGCCTGGAGTATCAACATAGATGGTCTGGTAAGCACCTTCAGTCTCAATACCCATAACACGGTGACGCGTCGTTTGTGGCTTACGCGATGTAATACTAACTTTTTGCCCTAAAATGTAGTTCAGTAAAGTTGATTTACCAACATTAGGACGGCCAATAATGGCGATAAAACCACAGTAGGTTTCTTGATCATTTTGTTGCATGAATTATCTCCAGCGTTTTTTGCGCTGCGTCTTGCTCAGCTTTACGACGTGATGTGCCACTGCCAACAAGCTGTTGTTCAACACCTTCGACCTGACAAGACATGGTGAATTTTTGGTTATGCGCTTGACCCGTAACTTCCAATACTTCATAAACAGGCAAAGGTAAACGGCGGCCTTGCAGCCATTCCTGTAATTGGGTTTTCGGATCTTTCTGGTTATTACCAGGCTCAATTTGTTGCAAACGTCCTTGATACCAGCGTAAAACTAATGTTTTACACGCCTCCATATCACGGTCGATATAGACCGCGGCAATAATAGCTTCTACCGCATCGGCTAAAATTGAATCGCGACGAAAGCCACCGCTTTTTAACTCACCGGGCCCAAGACGCAAATGATCACCAAGTTCGAATTCACGCGCTATTTCAGCCAACGTTTGGCCGCGAACCAAGGTCGCACGCATGCGACTAAGGTCACCTTCCGATGATTTTGGAAACTGATCAAAAAGTGCTTCAGCAATAAACATGCCTAATAACGAATCACCTAAAAACTCGAGCCGCTCGTAATGCGCGCCTCCCATGCTACGGTGCGTTAGTGCTTGCACTAAATATTCTCTATTGCTAAAACTGTAACCTATTTTACGTTCTAGCTTATCAACTGCTATTTGATTCATCTACTGACCAATTTTACCTATACGTTCTGTACGTACTGTTGATGGAATCCAGCTCGGTAACCAACTATCACTACCGTTGGCAAACTCAAAACTGGTCCAAATAAATACTGCTTTACCGACCATATTTTGCTCAGGCACAAAACCCCAATAGCGACTATCTAAACTATTGTCTCGATTGTCTCCCATTACAAAATACTGACCCGGTGGTACAATCCACTCGCCTTGACGGGTACCGTCTTGACGATAATACTGTTCTGGGCGTCCAGCAAATGCTGGATTAAATAAGATATGGTGATTAATGCCTAAGAGGTCTTCAGACGCTTCTGTGAGCGGATAATTACCTTGGAAAAAATCACCTTGATCAACAATATCTAATGCCACTTCTTCAAAAATTGGACAAGGGCTAACGCCTGCTTGACACGCCTGCTTAATATAAATCTTTTTATTACGATATAACACCGTATCACCGGGTAAACCGATTACTCGCTTAATGTAATCGACCTGTGGCTGCGGTGGATATTTAAAAACGACCGAGTCGCCACGCTGTGGCTTGCCCGTTTCGATGACGGTTTTACGTAACACCGGCAATTTAATGCCATAAGCAAACTTTTCAACCAAAATAAAATCACCAACCAATAAAGTTGGCATCATTGAGCCCGACGGAATTTGAAAAGGTTCGTAGATAAATGACCGTAATACCAACACAAAACCAATCACCGGAAAAATACCGCGACAGTTTTCTACTAATATCGACTCGAGCAATACTTTGTCTTTAGCTTCTTGCTCAATATCGCTTGGCAAACCAGCAACAGCGGCCTTACGCTTAGGTAAATAAACAAAATGATCTATCGCCCAGACTACCCCGGTAAATGCGGTAGCTAAGACTAAAAACAATTCAAAATAGGCTGCCATTAATTACTCTCCGACTTTCAATACGGCCAAGAATGCTTCTTGCGGCAATTCAACATTACCCACTGACTTCATTCGCTTTTTACCGGCTTTTTGCTTTTGAAGTAGCTTTTTCTTACGGCTAATATCACCACCATAACATTTTGCGGTCACGTCTTTACGTAATGCTTTAATGTTGGTTCGGGCAATAATTTGACCACCAATCGCTGACTGAATCGCGATATCGAACATTTGACGGGGAATAAGTTCTTTCATTTTTTCAACCACAGCACGGCCACGACGCTGAGCATTGTCACGGTGCGTGATCATAGCTAACGCATCAACACGCTCACCGTTAATCAACATATCAACTCGAACCATGTTCGATGTTTGAAAATGCTTGAAGTTATAATCAAGTGACGCGTAACCACGTGAAGTCGATTTTAGTCGATCGAAAAAGTCCAATACTACTTCAGCCATTGGCAATTCGTAGGTTACTGCGACCTGCTTGCCGTGATAGACCAAGTTTGTTTGCACACCACGCTTTTCAATACATAACGTGATAACTGCGCCCAAGTATTCTTGCGGGACTAAGATATTGGCTTCAACCACAGGTTCGCGAATTTCTTCAATATTTTGCACCGGCGGCAAATCAGATGGATTAGCAACCTGGATAGTTTCACCTGAAGTGGTGATAACTTCATAATTTACTGTTGGCGCCGTCGTGATTAAATCAAGATCGTACTCTCGTTCTAACCGCTCTTGAATGATTTCCATGTGCAACATGCCCAAGAAACCAATCCGGAAACCAAAACCTAACGCACTAGAGCTTTCTGGCTCAAATTGCAGCGAGGCATCGTTTAGGCTTAGCTTATTTAAGGCATCGCGGAAGTTTTCGTAATCATCTGAACTAATCGGAAATAAACCGGCATAAACCTGCGGAGTTGCTCGCTTAAAACCAGGTAATGGTTCGGCGGCCGAGTTACGGGCCAACGTGAGAGTATCACCAACGGGCGCGCCATGAATTTCTTTAATGCCAGCAATGATATAACCTACTTCGCCCGCGCTTAAGGCGCCAGTTTCAGTTTGCTTTGGCGTAAACACCCCTACTTTGTCAATCTGATGAATATCACCAGTTGACATCACTTTCATTTTATCGCCGACTTTAACTTTGCCATGCTTGATTCTTACTAAAGAAACAACGCCTTGGTAGTTATCAAACCACGAATCAATAATCAGTGCTTGCAGCGGCGCATCAACATCACCGACGGGTGCCGGCATCTTGCTAACAATTTCTTCTAAAACATCTTGAATGCCTAAACCGGTTTTAGCCGAACAACGCACAGCTTCAATTGCTTCAATGCCAACCAAGTCTTCTATTTCTTCAGAAGCGGCTTCAGGATCTGCTGACGGCAAATCAATTTTATTGAGCACAGGAACAACTTCTAAATCCATTTCCAGTGCGGTGTAACAATTGGCCAGTGTTTGTGCTTCAACGCCCTGTGCCGCATCAACAACAAGCAATGCACCTTCACACGCCGCTAGTGAACGTGAAACTTCATAAGTGAAATCAACGTGACCAGGGGTATCGATGAAGTTAAGGTGGTAAGTTTCACCGTCTTTGGCGTTATAATCTAACGATACACTTTGCGATTTAATCGTGATACCACGCTCGCGCTCGATATCCATTGAATCAAGAACTTGGGATTCCATCTCACGATCCGACAAACCACCACAAAACTGAATCAACCGATCCGATAAGGTAGATTTACCATGGTCAATATGGGCTATAATTGAGAAATTACGTATGTTCTTCATTAATGTGTAGCCAACCTAAAAGATAGTGAAATAAGAAAAACGGCAATTCTACCGTAAATATCAAGCGCTGCCAAAGTTAATCGCTAATAGATGTGAGGCGGGCGCTGATCTATCGGCTCAACTTAACCGTGCTTTAATGGTACCAGCCAATAAGCTTGCACGCGAAATGAGCTTTATTGACGTAAGAATCAGTTCGGTCACAAAATAGATATGGTCGGTGACTTAGCCTCGCGAGCATTAATCAGTCGCTTAGCGATTAAATGAAACAGGTAACCCCCGCTCAAGCTAATGATCAATGCAATGACCTCAGAATCAAACAACGGTTGGGTTATTAACCCGGCCAATAACAAACCAGCTAACGGCAGTAAATAAGTCAAAGCTGCTAACATCAATAGGTTGCCCTCTTGTGTTGCAATTGTTACCCACTGCCCAACATGCAAAATGCGTTGAGTCTCAATTTCTAAGTGCTGTGTTTTGCCACTAAAGGCTTTCGACACCGTGCCAACACCACAGTTATCGGCACTGTTACAGCCACTACAACTCGATTCAATGGCCACTTCAACTTCAACCTGACCAATCATCACCTGTGTCACTAACGCTTGTTGTTTGATCATCGCCTCAATCTTACCTCGTTTAATACCAGAGGGGGATTTTACTTAAGAGTGATTGAACGTGCAATTTTAGTTGCGGTGTCTAAGGGGATTTTACCCACGACTGTGATATCGACCGAGCCTTGACGATGACGAGCCACCGCCGTGCCGCCTTGAGTTATCAAACGTTCAGGAAAAGAAACCTCACCAGCACGGGCAATATAAACCGAGACCTCTGACAGGCCATCACTTAACATCAAATAATCGACAGGCTGAGTCGTCGTTAACAACCGGTGACTGTCCGTGGCTATTATTTGATAATCTTGTGGTAACCAATTAAATTTCCATCGGGTTTCTACATCACCTGCAGGGGCCATTTTAAGCGAAGGGATATCAGCCGCAACTAATTCTGTTAGTTTATTACTGGCCTGGGGGGACCATTGCGCTTGAATAACTTGCATCTGTTCTATCAGGTTATTTTGCAAATCAAACGAGTCGTATCTCAGTAACAAGGCTGTTTCAATATCGAGCCACAACACATAATTAAAGCGATTTTTGTCTTTCGCTTTTAACCGGACTAGTTGAGTCACTCGCCCAGCAACCCGCCCTTTTCCCGCTAACGAAACGTTATAATTTCTTTCGATCGCCGCTTGCTTGTTGATAAAAAATGACGGGGATGGCACGGCAATGGTATTAGCATGCACACTGTACGGCTGAACTTCCGGGTCAATATAGGTAACGAGGTTATCAATTCGATAGCTATAACTAATTGGCCCTGTTAATGATTTAACGTAAACTACTTGTTTACTTTCAACAATGCCATGTTCAAATAAAAATGATTGGACACGATTACGTTGTAGATGCGTAATCGATAATGAAAAATTGTTGTTGTGATATGCAAGGTCCATTTGAGCTAACCATTGCAGCGGATTCTTTTCAGCGTACGCAAAGCGCCCAATCAAAATATAAAATACCACGCCAATCAAAAAAACTTTTACCAACTTAACACCTCAATGTTATGACTTATGCTTTGCCACAGATTATTTATCCACTACCTCAGATTTAATGCGCTGTTGTAAAACATGATCTTGAATATAAGCATTAACCTGACGACGTCGCTCTATGCGTTGCTGTTGCTCGTTACGCTGCTGAACCGCTGACTTAGTATTGACTTGCAAACTAACTGGCGACACAAACCCACCCATCGGCACGGTCTGTAATACTGGCGAAGGAGCGATTGAGCTATCTGCAATATTCAATTGCTGCACCCCAATAACTAAGGCCGCAGCCACACTAGCAGCAATACCGTATTGACTAAACTTACTGATAAAAGGAATTATTTTCGCTTGTTTGGGAGTCTTGACGGCATTATCAACATGACTAGCTTTAGGCGCGATAATGGTTGGCTCAAGTTCAATTGCCGCCGCAATTTTAGCGGAAAAATCGAGATCAATCTGCGGTGGCAATTCATCACGCATTGCTTGACCAATCAATTGATAATGAGTAAATGTTTGTTTCAATTCGCCGCTTTCAGCCAACTGTTTAAGCATGTCATCTGAAAGAGACAGATCATCAATATATTCTGAGAGTTGTTGCTTGTTTTCACCAACCATAACTTTACCTTTGCATTAGTGGTTCAATTTGCTTATCTAGCGCTTCGCGTGCTCTAAAAATCCGTGAGCGAACTGTCCCAACTGGGCATTCCATCACCTGTGCAATATCCTCATAACTTAACCCCTCCATTTCACGCAACGTAATTGCCGTGCGTAAATCTTCAGGTAGTTGCTCTAGGGTCGCAAACACGACCTTTCGTAATTCTTCTGATAACAATAATCGCTCGGGTGATGAATTTTCACGTAAATTATCACTGCCATCAAAATTTTCTGCATCCATGGCATCAATATCAGAACCAGAAGGTCGACGCTTTTGCGCCACTAAATAGTTCTTAGCTGTATTTACCGCAATGCGATAAAGCCAAGTATAAAACGCACTTTCACCTCTAAAACCCGGTAACGCTCGATAAGCTTTAATAAAAGCTTCCTGAGCCACGTCCTGAACATCGCCTTGGTTTTTAACAAAACGACTAACTAAATTTAAAACTCTGTTCTGATATTTTCTGACTAATAAATCAAATGCAGCTTTATTTCCCTGCTGGACCAACTCAACAAGTTGTTGGTCTGTTTTTTGTTCGCTCATTCAAGCACTATCTCCAGTTCATCTGCTATTTTACTGATTGCTCGAAGTAAACGCTCAACAATAGACTCACTATTTGTTAAAAAGTTCTAAAAAAGAATACATTTTTTAATTTTTATAAAAAATAATGCGGATCACGCTATTTTTATTAGTAAAAATAATGCTATTTTAGCAACCATAGTATACCAAGGCTTTTCAAGCAACGATCACATGAAACAAGTTATTGAACATTCCTGCGACATATTAATTATCGGTAGTGGCGCGGCAGGCTTAACTTTGGCATTACAGTTGGCCAAAGAGGCAAAAATTATCGTGCTGAGCAAAGCACTACTTAATGATGGCTCAACCTTTTATGCCCAAGGAGGCATCGCTGCCGTCTTTGATAAAAAAGATAGCATTGAGTCGCACGTGGCTGATACGTTGATCGCAGGCGCAAATCTGTGCGATCGCTCAATCGTTGAAATGACGGCGAAAAATGCGAAATCATCATTAGAATGGTTAATCGAGTGTGGCGCTGATTTCGATCAAGAAGAATCGGCCTTAGGTGAGCAACGTTATCACCTAACCCAAGAAGGTGGCCACAGTCATCGCCGCATTCTTCACGCGGCCGACGCGACTGGCAAAGAGGTTCAAACGACCTTACAGTCGCAAGTGATGAAACACCCGAACATTCAAATTCTAGAACGTTATAATGCGGTCGACATTATTACCTCAAAGGATCAAGATACAACTTATGCCGTTGGTGCTTATGTCTGGAATCGCCAAGCTGAACATGTCGAAACCATCAAGGCCAAACACGTCGCGCTCGCCACTGGCGGAGCCAGCAAGGTCTATCAATATACTAGCAACCCTGACGTAGCCAGCGGCGATGGCATTGCCATGGCATGGCGCGCAGGTTGTCGTGTGGCTAATTTGGAGTTTAACCAATTTCATCCCACGAGCCTTTACCACCCACAATCAAACAATTTTTTATTGTCTGAGGCACTGCGTGGCGAAGGCGCGGTCTTAAAGCGTCCCGATGGCAGCCGGTTTATGGACGACTTTGATAAGCGCGGTGAATTAGCGCCACGTGATATTGTCGCTCGCGCTATCGATTTTGAAATGAAACGCCTCGGTGTTGACTGTTTATACCTTGATATCAGCCATAAAACCGATGAATTTATCATCAAGCATTTCCCCACTATTTATCGCCAATGCCTTGATCTCGGCATCGATATTACTAAAGAAGCGATGCCCGTCGTGCCTGCGGCCCATTATACCTGTGGTGGTGTGATGACCGATAAAAATGGCGCGACTGACATCAGCAATCTTTATGCAATAGGCGAAGTGGCTTATACCGGTTTGCACGGCGCTAATCGAATGGCCAGTAATTCTTTGCTCGAATGTTTAGTCTTTGCTCAAGCTGCCGCCAAAGATATTCAGGCCAAGTTTCACGATAGTCCAGTAGTTGCAGATATAGCACCGTGGGACGAGTCTCAAGTGTGTGATTCTGACGAAGAGGTAGTTATTCAGCATAACTGGCACGAACTTAGACTATTTATGTGGGATTACGTTGGTATTGTCAGAACGGACAAACGGCTAGAGCGAGCTCAACACCGGGTAGAGTTGCTGCAACAAGAAATTCATGATTATTACAAAAATTTCAAAGTGTCGAACAACTTGCTCGAACTGCGCAACTTGGTGCAAGTCGCTGAGTTAATCATCGCTTGTGCGATGTCGCGCAAAGAAAGTGTCGGCTTACACTACAATCTTGATTATCCAGATAGTTTACCAAACAGTGGACCGTCAATCTTAACGCCACCGCAATAACACCACGCGCTAAATTAAACGCCGCTTAATTCGAACAACTCTCGATAAGCGGCGATACGCTTGATCATCAATCGCATCACGCCACAACGTTAACCAAAGATCAGGCTGAGCTTGCTGATGTTTGATATGCAATAAACACCACCAATCACACACTAAACTACGCTCACTAATAATGCCACGGTAACAGTCGGTCTTATCACGAAATACCACGGTCCCTTGCTCATTAAAACTAATTTTTTCAATCGTTGGCGACGTAATATGTACACAATATTCTAAACCGCAGCCCGCCAGTATACTTACCGCGACAATCACGCTCCAGTGAACCTGACTATAAAAAAATACCAGTGCCAATAATGCAACCACCAACGCATTGGTGGTTCGCGCTACCACTAACATTAAGCGCGAACGTGATATTACAGCGTAAAAGAATGGGTAAGATTTAATCATTCTTTTAGTATAGTGAAGATTTAATCCAACACTAACCTAAAATAAACCAAACTCAGCTCAGCGCTGACAATTATATCTATCCTCGCTGAACAGTGATCATGTTAGAAAAATAACAAATTATTGAAAGCGCCGCTTTCAATTAGTCTTTCGAATTTGCCCCTTTCATTAAGGCATACAACACAAACAATAAGGCCCCGGTGGTAATGCTGAACTTGGAAAAACCAGACAACACAACACCGATTTCAGCATCGTTAATCATGTCGAAAAAGTCCTTTAATGCACCAACAGAAATCAACAGCATTGCCCCCGACAAAATTGAATTTAGTCGCTGTTTTTCTTTGCTAGCCATTAAAGCATCCACATTTTCTATTTCTAGTACGGTTTGCTGGTGCTGACTTTCAATGTAAGTTAATAAATGAATGCTGCGTTGGTGCAATTGTTCAAATTGCATATGATTTAAGATCTGTTTCATCAGCTTGGTATGATCGGGATAAGTCATCATGCTGCCAGCGCTTATAATTTCAAATAACCATTTAATTTTGTCTTCAAAGTGGACTAAATTCAACAGTTGGGTCGCCAGCTTTTTCCTTATTACTACCAGTTCTTTCGTTGAATTTTTACTGGTGGCTCGCTGACTAAGATCTGCCAGTTTAAGCTGCTGATTAAACTGGGTGTTGGCACTTTGCAACAAGTTAATAATCATCGCCGCAACCTTTAATGATTCTGCTGCTTGCTCGGTCACCCACATCGGCTGCTCGGTCAGTGCAATCACCGATTCAAATTGATTGCAAAACAACAAATCATTTTTGTTATAACGCACCGCGCCGATATTATTGGCCTTAATCGCGCTAGTATCATAAGCAACCCAATCGTCAATTGCGCTGCGAACCTCTCGCTGGGGTAAAACTAATGCGACAAATGCGCAATGCTGCAGTAATTGCTCGCTGGTTAAATATTCTCGGTTGTCCTGCGTTTGCTGAAACACCCGATCTACCTGTAATTGCACAAAACGATTATTTTCAACGTTGTAATATAATAAATCGCCCGAAGTATCGGCCTCACTCGGTATTGATTGCTTGACGAAAATATCGAGTTGAGAAAAAATATAATCGGCCAACTCGGCAACAAAGCTAAAATGCTTGTTATCGTGCCACAGCATCTCTTGATCAAGCGCAAAAGCGGTTCCTAAACTGGCCGCATGGCGCACTCCGCTAATGCATTGCTGCTCAATCGGCAGATTAATGCTTAAATTAAACATGCCCGTACTATAATATTTTAACTCGACCGTACAAGAGAGCTTGTGACCGCGAAAATTAATCACCAAATCAGGTAAGTTCCAACCCAAGGTTTCTACAATGCCATTGGCTGCTAACCCAGACCAAATGTCAGACATTGGCTCCCACTCTGGGATATCAGAATATAACGCTGTAATCGCTAAGCTGCTACCGCCATTTGATTGCTGCTGGGTCGCCACAAACTGCTCAAAAGGTAAAATAAAGTCATAACCTAAGCGGGAAAAATAGTTTATCTCCACCCTGCCTTGGCTGACAACTAACTTGCCTTCGTCGGCGGTTCTTTGCGCCAGAAACTGCTGTAATATCGGAAAGTGCGGGCACAAATCACCCGCTAAAATATGCTGGCCCATTGCCTCTAACGCACTAACTTGTTGATCAAATAGCGGCTTAATTGTCGCTAATTGTTTGCCAAATTCAGATCGATCATCCCACTTAATTAAATTCAATTGCGCAATATATTGTATCGCTATTCCATAATGGGCATAAGCGTCGAGCAGCTCGCGTAAGTTGTCATTAAATAACACTAACGATGCTTGATCAAAGTTGCAGCTTAATTGCTTTATTACCTGCGTATCATCGATCAACTGGCCACTCGCCACGGCTAAGGTATCGGCATAACTGTTGTAAATACCGCGGTCGATTTCGCACAGCCAATGCTGCAGCTGGCTAAACCGGGATAAAGCTTGGATAAATTCACTATTGATGCCATCACTGACTTGAGCTAAAGCGGCACAAGCCAATTTGATCATTTGATTGGCGTCACGATAATGGTAGCTATTTTCAATCATGATCCGAGCATTAAAATATTGCGCGCTATAAATCAATAACAGGGTTGAATCAGTATGTTGGCCCGCTAATGGCTGACTTTGATTATGATCAAACAAGGAAATGTCTTGATACAGCTCCACTGAGTGCTCTCGAAGTTGCGCCAACGCCCAACTTCGACCATCAAGAAATGATTCATCCGTTAAATAACTAAACAATTTAGCTAAAACATTAAGAGGCTCAGATTTGCGCATGTCGTAACTTCCACTGTTATGGCCATGCAATAAGTGCAATGGTTGATTGATGACAAGATAACTGCTGTTGCAGTCTTAAATCGCCGGGTTCTAATTGATAACCGACGACAAACATGTGCTCTACAATATCATTAAGTTCATTAATTTCAATATGTTTGGTTTGATTATTAACCGCTACCACTAACAATGACATGGCAATACTCTCGCGACTGTCAAAACAAGGTGCCAAATATTGATAGTCCAACATTAAAAAGCCTAAACCGCCGTAATAACGTGCTTGGCGCGCTTGAGCTTCGACAAATAACCACTTACAAGTCGCAGCGGTTTGCGTGGTTGCGATAGCATGGCGACATAGCTCACGGCCAATGCCCTGTCCTTGATGTTGCCCCGCCACCGCTAAATAAGAAAAAAGCACATAGTTGTGAACCGGGTAAAGGCTTAAAATGTAAAAGCCGACAACGGTCCCGTCATATTCGCCAACCCATAACTGATACTCCCCACTGTCAATGCCAGCACAGAGCACAGCTTCAGGTTCGCGCTCATCACTTGGGAATTGGTCACGGTATATTTGACGACTTTGCAGCCATGCCGGATCGATTGAGTTGCTGATCCGCCTAATTTTAAGCATATTAATTAAACCTTTACTTCGATTATGCCAATTACATTAAACACCAATCGATACTACCCAGTTGTTTTTATCACTAACGCGTTAACCTAACTTATTTAAGTCTTTATCAAGTAAAGCGATAAGTAATAACTCGCCCTGATGATTAACCCTAAATTCGCCGTATTGCGCCCCTTCCAATTGCTTGGCGCTGCCCTCTTCAAAAAAATAAGCATTGGTCGCAAATTTAATTTTCCCTTGCCGCAATCTAAACTGTAAAACCACCTCAGTTTTAGCGACATCGTCAGTCACAAGATTGACAAAAGAGCCGACATCATCTTGGTCTAATTCAATATTAATGTGACCATTGTACGACTTATTATACGGATTATCGGAACCGGTCACGCCAGCCTCTTTTAGCGTCGATTGAATTTTATTGGCCATATCAAATCGTAATGCCATGTAGTCGCCCTGCATTAATGAACGGGGATCGACCGGTGCCAGTTTAAGCAAAACCCTTTGACCGTTTTCCAATAATTGTTCTTTTTGGTAAATTGACCAATTGATAACGAGTAATGACAAGACCAATGCCACCATTGCGATTATTTTTTGCATCTTACTTATCCTTAAGCTGTAGCAGAGTGCTATTAAGCAAAAATCGTCCGAGCAACATCAAAGCAGCTACCACCAGTAATAGGCCAGATTTATACAACAGCGTTTCTTCCATCATGAAGTAATAGGTCGAGCTATAGACTACCAACGAACTAATCGCCAGCCCAACCAATACCCGATTACTATGCGCAAAGCCAACCAGTAAAATAACTAAACAAACCCCAATACCCGGCGCATTTAATGTCACCAAGCCTAAGAGCAGTGCAAAGAGTAATACCAACTTGGAAAATCCCGTGTTTAACCCGACACGATTTGCCACCAGTAACTGCCACACGGTAAAAACAAGCGCAATAATATAAATTGCGTCGCTAACCCAGCCCGGCATTTGCATGGCTGTTTCACTCAGGCGGTGCAATGAGCTATCAACATCGGTGCCAAAAAGTGCGTTGCAGTTTAACAGTAGCGTCGATACGACTAATCCGTACATCACTGCGCTAACTCGCTGGTATTGCTTAGCAAAGCTAAATTCATTTAAACAAAGCCATGCAGTTACAAAAATTAAGCCACTAGCCATCAATTGCGGCGCGCCTAATATCGCTAAGCTTGCAGCCAAAGCTCCCGCGGTAAAAATCGTTGAGAAAAAACGATGTAAAAAACTCGGCATAAAGTACGTTAGCAGGCCCTGAAAAATGGCTAGCGTTAGTGAAATCATCAAAGAAGATTCCCAATCACTTATCACCCGAATAAACAACACCTGACCACTAATACTGATTGCCAAGCCTAAGTGTTCATAAAACTCATTATTGGGCCTTAACAGTATCCGATAAGCGATAAATATCAGCACGACACTGACAAAAAGAGAAGCCACCAAACTTTCGATAAACCAAAACAGTGCAATAAATACAAAGCACAATAGAAATAGCGCACCTAACCAACCTGAGATAGCCAGTAACACTTTGATATACCATGGTGAAATGACAGCAATATGCTTCGCGTCATCAGCTTGAATAATGCCTTTTTCTTCAAGCTTGAGCCATAATTCACTTGTTTTAATCGTCATAGCTGTGCCTCCTGCTGGACTTGCTTGAGCCAAAATGCGGCCCCGGTCCCCAAACCAATAACAAGACCCGACAGCAATAAAAAGGCGAACTCATCACCGTGCTCTAAGACTTCTTTACCTATAAACGTCACAATAACGACAATAACGCTCAGGCATGAACCCGCGAGCATGAATAGATCGATTTGTCGTACTCGATAGACATAGTAGAGCGATGATAAAAACACCGCCCAAGCCGCCAGCGCTAATACACTTGGCCCGCTTGATTCTAGAATATAGCCTAAAGCTAAACTGGTAATGGTAATGCCAGCAACGGTCGCCAGAAGCCTAATCGCCCACTGTTTTTGCAGCCATTGTAATTTCTGGCTTAACCCAACCCACACCACAAAACTAAAGGTATTAAACCCAAAAATTAACCACACTACACTGACCCGCCCCTCAACAATCGACGACAGTGGATTACCGTTCACATCACAATATAGCCCTATTGATAGATTAAGTAATACTAGCCACATCAGCCAAATCGCGACAAAACGCGAAATCAACGCCCATGGCGTTATTAACATTGCCCAATAAAAAAATAGCTGCCATGGATCGGCACCGGTTTGATAGGTTTGGCCAAAAAAGGCCATTAACGCACCAAGTAAAATAGCCCCCAGCATTAACGCTGCACTGCTACTTACCGAGTAAATTTGAACTCTTAAATAGGCCAATATCGCCAGCACCAAAGCTGACTCGACCAAAGCAAATTTGACCAAGCGGCTCATGTGAGACCAGTTGTGGGCTAAAAAGAAAATAAACGACAAGCCCAGCGTAATACAGCCAACCCACAACAAGAGGCTATTAATAAAGCAGGCCCACGCTGTTGGCTGCGGCAAGATGCCTGACATCTTGACGGCGTCTGTCATGTTGTCTTGAACCCCGCGATGCTGCTCAATTAAACTGAGCAGTTCGTTCCTTTGCGATCCCATGTGCTTAATTCCTTTTATCGAATAACATGATCACCACTGAGCGTAGATTGGTGTAACAAGTCACTGAAAGATGATGATTTTATATAGTCGCTCTCATAATATCTCATCATGACTGGTTATAAAATACTCGCATAAAAAAACCCAGCAATTACGCTGGGTTTTTATGATTTTCGATGTCTAAATTGACACTTTATTGTTTTATATGATCTAGAACGGGATATCGTCATCCCAACCATCGTCTAAATCAGGTGCTTGAGCTGGCTGCTGGGCTGGTTGTTGCGCAGGCTGCTGAGCAGGAGCTTGTTGCTGGAAACCACCTTGCTGTGATTGCTGGCCACCAAAGTTAGCTTGTGGAGCTGGCGCTTGCTGTGGTGCCGATTGCTGCTGGTATCCACCTTGCTGTTGTGGTGCTTGTTGCTGGTATCCGCCCTGCTGGCCTTGATTTTGACCGCCTTGCTGCTGGTATCCGCCTTGTTGCTGACCTTGACCACCACCTTGACGTCCGCCAAGCATTTGCATAGTACCGTTAAAACCTTGTACCACTATTTCAGTGGTATAACGGTCTTGACCACTTTGATCTTTCCATTTACGCGTTTGCAATGCACCTTCAATGTAAATTTGAGAGCCTTTGCGTAAGTACTCACCCGCAATTTCAGCAAGCTTGCCGAAAATAGACACGTTATGCCATTCGGTTTTCTCTTTTTGCTCGCCGGTGGCTTTATCGCGCCATGACTCTGAGGTCGCTAATGTTAAGTTAGCTACTGCACCGCCGTTCGGCATGTAGCGGATCTCAGGATCTTTACCCAAGTTTCCGACTAAAATTACTTTAT
Source organism: Gammaproteobacteria bacterium (assembly GCA_013214945.1). Classification (NCBI taxonomy): domain Bacteria; kingdom Pseudomonadati; phylum Pseudomonadota; class Gammaproteobacteria; species Gammaproteobacteria bacterium. The sequence goes on along the minus strand of JABSRT010000002.1, from coordinate 174,387 downwards.
TCACGCCTTTACTGGCCATGCTTATCCCCTAAATTTTTTGCGACATTTTGACTAGCGTCAAAGAGTAACACAGCATGTGGTTTACTCAAATAAAATTACGCTAAACTGATATGTTAATCGTAAACATCATCCCAAATTTATTCATTTTATCTTCGACAAGCCAATAACACTAACCAAGCAACACAGTCCGTGCACTGCTGACATTAAATAATTTAGCATCAACTTTTAAATATGCGGCTTTGTCGTCAAAGATGACAATAGCCTCACTTACTCCGGGCAATGACATTAACCTACCAGCCATTTGCTCGGCACTGTGTTGATCATCAGCGTTCGCGTCTAAAGTATAGCTTTTTAGCACCTTAGGATTGACCATGCCCTTGGCGTAAAACCACCACAGCAATACCAAGGTGGTTGACGTGGCAAAGACCCCGCCTAGACCAAACCACTGAAAACAAACGCCGCCTAATATGCCGCCCCAAAAGGCACCAAAAAACTGGCTCGATGAATAAATCCCCATCGCGGTGCCTTTCTTTCCGGCTGGTGCAAACTTTGCGATAAGTGATGGTAACGAGGCTTCTAAATAATTAAAGGCGGTAAAAAATGCCACCACTGCGACAAATAGCCCTGGTAATGAGTCTTGTAAAGTAAACATCATCACCAAAGACATCGCCAGCAACAACAAAGACCAGCGGTACATTTGCTTCATGCTTTTATTTTTTGCACCAATAATGATTAATGGCACCATCAACACAAAAGAGATAAGCAACGTTGGAAAGTATAATTGCCAATGATCGTGAATTGAGAAATCGAGCTTAAGCAACATCAAAGGTAAAACAACAAAGATTGAGGTAAGCACTAAATGCAAAACAAAGATGCCAATGTCTAAGCGTAACAATTGGCCATCTTTGAGCAAATCTAAAATCAATTCAGGCGCGGCACGGGTATCACCTTTGGGCGCTTTACTCACCGCATTAGGCGCAATAAATAGCACCACTAACATGCCCACAATAGCCAGCAGTGCAGTCACATTAAACAGTCCTGACAAACCAATGCTATCAACCAATATCGGGCCAACGATTAACGACACCGCAAACGACAAACCAATACACATGCCGATGGTGGCCATTACTTTGGGCCGTTGCTCGTCTCGGGTTACGTCAGCGGCTAAGGCCAAAATAGTACTCGCAATAGCGCCCATGCCTTGAACTGCGCGCCCGATGGTAACGCCATAAACAGAATCAGAGAATCCAGCGATAAGGCTGCCGATGCAGAAAATCACTAAACCAATAAGAATAATCGGCTTGCGCCCGTAACGATCCGAGAGCATGCCCATCGGAATTTGTAACAATGCTTGCGTCAAACCATAAGCACCAATCGCTAGTCCAACCCACATCGGAGAATAACCGTCTAGTTGCTGACCGTAGACCGCAAATACCGGCATAATCATGAATAACCCGAGCATTCTTAAGCCAAAAACCAGCGCTAATGAAATGGCGGCGCGCTTTTCGATCGAATTTAAACCACTGGAATAATCCATAATATAACCAAGGCTCTCGTTAATAAAATGCGGATTGTAGCATGAGCTTATTTTAATCCCCAAGGGACGATTAGCCAAGAGATGATGTTTATCAATTTTCGCAATGATAAGCTCAATAAAACAGCGGGTCGTTCAACGAACAAGCTAAGTTGATTAATTTTGACAGTAAAAACCCATTGATTATGCGATACTAGCCCGTTCGATAATAGTGTTGTGACAGGAATGGATTAGTGCGAGTAAATAATATTGAAATACGGGGCGCCAGAACCCACAATCTTAAAAATATCAATTTAACTATTCCACGCGATAAGTTGGTGGTGATTACCGGATTATCAGGTTCGGGTAAGTCATCGCTCGCCTTCGACACACTCTATGCCGAAGGACAACGCCGTTATGTTGAATCCTTGTCGGCTTACGCCAGGCAGTTTTTATCCTTAATGGAAAAACCAGATGTCGATTCAATTGAAGGCTTAAGCCCAGCTATTTCGATTGAGCAAAAATCGACCTCACATAACCCGCGTTCAACCGTCGGCACCATTACCGAGATTCACGATTACTTGCGACTGCTGTTTGCCCGAGTTGGCGAACCACGCTGTCCAACCCACGATACCCCGCTGGCCGCTCAAACCGTGAGCCAAATGGTCGACAAGGTTTTATCCCTGCCCGAGGGCAGCAAACTGATGTTACTGGCACCTGTGGTCCAACAACGTAAAGGTGAACATGCCAAATTATTAGATAACTTGGCCGCTCAAGGCTTTATTCGTGCTCGCATTGATGGCGAAGTATGCGATTTAAGCGATCCACCGAAACTGGAACTGCAAAAAAAGCACGATATTGAAGTGGTGGTTGACCGTTTTAAAGTGCGTGATGATTTACAACAGCGTTTAGCCGAGTCATTTGAAACGGCGCTCGATTTGTCGGGTGGCGTCGCAAGCATTGTCGCGATGGATGACGACAGTGACATTGAACCTGTTTTGTTTTCAGCTAATTTTGCCTGTTCTCATTGTGGTTATTCAATGGCAGAACTTGAGCCGCGATTATTTTCGTTTAATAACCCGGCTGGTGCTTGTGGCAGCTGTGACGGCTTAGGCATTAAACAATTTTTTGATCCACAGCGATTGATTGTTAACGACGAACTCAGTTTAGGCGGTGGCGCGATCCGCGGCTGGGATCGTCGCAATTTTTATTACTTTCAAATGCTAAGTTCACTAAGCGAGCACTACGGATTCGATTTAGAAGTACCATACGCTTCACTGCCTCAAGAACATAAAGATCTGGTGTTATACGGCAGCGGCAATAAATCTCTTGAGTTTAAGTACATGAATGACCGTGGTGATGTGGTTATTCGTAATCATCCCTTTGAAGGGATTATTAATAACATGGATCGCCGCTACCGCGAGACTGAATCGAATTCAGTCCGGGAAGAGCTGGCTAAATACCTTAATCAGCAATCTTGTCCAAGTTGTAATGGCAGCCGCTTACGTTTAGAGGCGCGCAATGTCTTTATTGGCAAAGTTAACCTGCCCGAAATAACAGAATATTCGATTGGCGAATGTTTCGATTATTTTGAACAACTTGAATTTAGTGGTCAACGGGCCAAAATCGCTGAAAAAATCTTAAAAGAAATTCATGACCGACTCGGATTTTTAGTTAATGTTGGTTTGAATTATCTGAGCCTATCACGCGGCGCCGACACTTTATCGGGCGGTGAAGCACAGCGGATCCGTTTGGCCAGCCAAATTGGCGCAGGATTAGTCGGCGTAATGTATGTGCTTGACGAACCTTCGATTGGTTTACATCAACGCGATAACGAACGCTTGTTAAAAACGCTTAATCATTTACGTGATCTTGGCAATACCGTGATTGTGGTCGAGCACGATGAAGACGCTATTCGCAGTGCCGATTACATTATCGACATTGGCCCCGGCGCTGGTGTTCACGGCGGCGAAATTATCGCACAAGGCAGTTACCAAGACATTATTGATACTCCGGAATCGTTAACTGGGCAGTATTTATCTGGTGTTAAACAGATTGAATATCCTGCTGTGCGGACCAAAGCCAGTGACAAATGGATTAAGCTTTTTGGCGCGAGCGGCAACAATCTAAAATCGGTTGATTTAGCTATTCCAAATGGCTTGTTTACTTGTATTACTGGTGTTTCAGGCTCAGGTAAATCAACCCTAATTAACGATACCTTCTACCGCATTGCCCATTTAGCACTTAATAAAGCGGTTAATGACGAACCAGCTCCTTACGATAGAATTGAAGGCTTGGACAATTGTGACAAAGTGGTCGACATCGACCAAAGCCCAATTGGTCGAACGCCACGCTCTAATCCAGCAACCTATACTGGTATTTTCACCCCGATCCGTGAACTTTTTGCCGCCACTCAAGAATCACGTTCACGAGGTTACAAACCAGGTCGCTTTAGCTTTAATGTTAAAGGGGGTCGTTGTGAGTCTTGTCAGGGTGATGGTTTAATTAAGGTTGAAATGCACTTTTTACCTGATGTTTACGTACCTTGTGATGTCTGTAGTTCTAAACGTTATAACCGTGAGACTCTTGAAATACTCTATAAAGGCAAAAGCATTCATCAGGTATTAGAGATGACCGTCGAAGATGCCAACGTATTCTTTAAACCTGTTCCCGCGATTTCGCGCAAACTGCAAACCTTAATGGATGTCGGTTTGTCTTATATAAAATTAGGACAATCGGCCATTACTTTATCGGGTGGTGAAGCACAGCGAGTTAAACTTGCCAAAGAGCTCTCGAAACGAGACACCGGGCAAACCCTGTATATTCTTGATGAACCAACCACAGGTCTGCATTTTAAGGACATTCAGATGTTGCTCGATGTGTTGCACCGCTTACGCGACCATGGCAATACCATTGTCGTGATTGAGCATAACCTTGATGTGATAAAAACTGCCGACTGGGTGATTGATTTAGGCCCTGAAGGCGGCGCAGGTGGCGGTCAAATATTGTGTACCGGCACTCCCGAAGAAATTGCCCAGCATCCAACATCACATACAGCACGTTTTTTAAAACCGCTGGTTTAAGGTCAATTGCTACTATGTTCAACCCTGAAGATTTTCGTCGCCACTTTCCGTTAATTTGTAACAGTAAGCTAATTTACCTCGACAGTGCGGCAACAGCGCAAAAGCCACAACAAGTCATTGATGCTATATCTACTTTTTATAGTAGCAGTAATGCCAACGTTCACCGCGCGGCGCATCAGTTAAGTGCCAAAGCCACCGCGCAATTTGAATTGGCTCGCACCACGGTGGCCAAATTTATTCATGCTCATTCCAGTAAAGAAGTTATCTTTACTAAAGGAGCCACCGAAGCGATTAATTTAATTGCCCAAAGTTATGGCCGTTCAACGCTTAAACCGGGCGATCAAATAGTCGTTGCCGTTAGTGAACACCACGCCAACATCGTGCCTTGGCAATTGCTAGCACAGCAGACGGGTGCCGAAATAAAGGTTATTAATCTGACCGACGACGCCGAGCTAGATATCGTTCAAGCACAAGCCATTATCACCGACCAAGTAAAAATAGTCGCCGTTGCTCATGCCTCAAATGTCACTGGCGTTATCAACCCGATAGAGCAATTAATTGCGCTGGCCAAAGATGTTGGCGCTGTGACCGTAATTGACGGGGCCCAAGCGATAGCGCACATTGAAGTAAACGTGGTTGAGCTCGATTGTGACTTTTATGTTTTTTCGGGCCATAAACTCTATGGCCCGACCGGTATCGGCGTGCTTTATGGCAAGCAGCAGCTGCTTGAAGCAATGCCGCCTTGGCAAGGCGGCGGTGAAATGATTAAACGGGTTAGTTTTAGCGGCACCACATTTAACCAGTTACCGTTTAAATTTGAACCCGGCACACCTAATATTAGTGGTGTTATTGGCCTTGCAGCTGCGATTGATTTTTTAGCGCAATTTGATCGCCAGCAGCTTTGTAGCTACGAAAACAACCTAATGCGCCAAGCAGCGGCAGCATTGCTAACAATCGATGGCCTGACCATTGTTGGCAATATTGAAAACAAATTGAGTATCATTAGTTTCGTTTTTAGCGATGAGCATCCGTCCGATATCGCAACCTTATTAGATCAACAAAACATTGCGGTGCGTGCGGGTCATCATTGTGCAATGCCATTGATGGAATCTTTGCAATTAAATGGTACAATTCGCGCGTCATTTGCCCCCTATAATACGCAAAATGATGTTGACTGTTTCATCGCAGCAGTTATAAAGTCCAGTACTTTCTTCTGATTGTTAATTCAGCCAAAGTTCAGAATCTAAACGCCATAATGTCACTACGATTCTAGCATTCAGCGAGCCTATTTAGTTGTTTGTTTTGTCATAAACACCTTGAAGACTTTGTACTATGGTTATGCAACATGTTGATGACACAACCAACTTATTTATTGACGATGATTGAGTAATTGATCAAAGCAACAAACCTAAGGACAGGCAGCACCAGTTATGGTGTGTGCTCGAGGAACGAGAATTGCTATTGTCGCTCACCAAATAACCTAGATCTAACGTCTAACTTAAGACTACTGGTTATTTATGGTGTTTTGGTTTACTTTAAAAACTGAGAAAGAAATGGCATTACGAAATATAATTCTTCTTCCACTAAGCTTTATTTTGTTGCAAGCTGGTGCAATCGCTGGCGTTATCAATGAACGCGAAGCAACACAACAGGCTCGCCTCAAGTATCACGCTAAGGTATTAGCCGTAAAATCAATTGATGCAAGCAATACCAGTTATTTTAAAATAAAATTATTACTAAAAAATGGCAGAATAAAAACAGTATATATCGATACAAATACTGGTGAGTTTTTGAAAAAAGAGCCTCAAAAATAAGGGAATAAAATGCGAATTTTAATCATTGAAGATGAGCCATTATTACGAGAACAATTGTCGGGCAATTTAACCAAGCAAGGTTATGCAATAGACACGGCAGTCGACGGTGAAGACGGTCTATTTCAGGGCACTGAATATCCTTACGATTTAGCCATTATTGATTTGGGGTTGCCAAAAATTGATGGCATTGAAGTGATCAAACAATTACGGGCTCAGGAAAAAAACTTTCCTATTATCATTTTAACAGCGCGCGACCAATGGCAAGAGAAAGTACTTGGGCTCGACTCTGGTGCCGACGATTACCTAACCAAACCTTTTGAAATGGACGAACTACAAGCCCGCGTCAAAGCATTATTGCGCCGCAGTGTCGGCATGGCGTCGGCAACCCAAAATTTCGGCCCTATTTGCCTAGATTTAAACGCGCAATCTGTTTCACTTAACGGCGTTGACGTTGAATTAACCGCCTATGAGTATAAGGTGATTGAATACTTACTGACCCATCCGCATCAAGTGGTTTCAAAGACAGTACTCACCGAACATATTTATGATCAAGATTACGATCGAGATTCAAACGTCATTGAAGTGTTCATTCGTCGGTTGCGAAAAAAACTCGACCCTGACGGCAGCTTAATCCCGATTGAAACCTTGCGTGGACGAGGCTACCGGATCAACCCAGCGCTAGCTAATGGCTAACATAGCTCGCGCCTAAAATAAATAAAACACCTAGTGTAACGGCGGCCTTGTCGTTACACTTTGCTTATAAACAAGCATAAAGAATAGGTGGCGCACCCATGCCGTTATTTCCAATCGACCTATCGATGAATATTGAACTCATGAGGGTTACCGTTTGAATCGCTACTCTTTACGCGCCAGAATATTAATTATGGCTAGCCTGTTACTGCTGGTGTTTTTTAGTATTACCGCCGCGGTATTGGACTCAGCCTTTAGCCGCGCTGCTCGTTCTGCCAGCCAAGAAAAACTCCAGTTACACATCATTAGCCTGATCTCTAATTCCGAACAACAAGGCAAATACCTCACCATTCCGGTCTACCAGCAAGAACCACGTTTTAATCAGGTCAGTTCTGGTTTGTATGGTTATGTACTAGATCGCGCTGGTCTCGAGTTATGGCGTTCAAAGTCAGCGTTAGATATCTCGCCAATTACCGCCTACCCACAAAAGCCGGGCAAACGTTCATTTGGCACCGACAACAGCCACAGTGGACTAGAGCTCTTTGTCGCCGCTTATGGCACGATTGAAGAAAGTGGCGGCAAAGATTATCAATATACCTTTGTAGTAATGGAAGATAACGCGCCATACCAATCATCTTTAAGTAGCTTTCGACAAGATTTATGGCTGTGGCTCGGCGGCGTAGCAGTGATCTTATTAGCCGCGCAGCATTTATTACTCAGTCGTGGACTAAAGCCATTACAGCATTTAGCCACTGAATTAAAGAAAATTGAAGAGGGATATATTGAGGCATTAAGCGATGATTACCCCAATGAATTAAGCCGTTTAACCGGCAATCTCAACCGTTTGATCGATAGCGAACGAAAACAGCGCGAACGTTATCATCAACGCCTAGGTGACTTAGCCCACTCGCTAAAAACACCTTTGGCGGTACTCAGCAATGCCGCGCATGACAATAGTCGTGACCTGGTTAACATTACCAGGCAACAAACCCAGCGGATGGATCAAATTGTCCGATACCAACTGCAACGTGCCGTTGTTTCCCAGCAAGTTACTGGCATCACCCGGGTTAATATTCTTGATCACGTACTGCAAATAAAAAATGCACTCGACAAAGTCTATCGCGACAAAGCGGTGATGTGTGAAGTAAGAATTAAGCAAAGCAGTTATTTTCAGGGCGATCAAGGTGATTTAATGGAGCTGCTAGGTAACCTGATGGACAATGCCTATAAATACGGTGCTGGTGAGGTCAAAGTATCGGTGGTCGAGCAAGCAGACCAATTACAATTAATTGTCGAAGATAATGGCGTTGGCCTCGACGAGGTCGAAGCTAAAGAAATAATCCAGCGCGGCGCTCGGCTAGACACTCAAGAGCAAGGGCAAGGCATTGGCATGGCGGTGGTCGTTGATATTGCAAAAAGCTACCAAGCGCAATTAAACATTGAACAATCTGATCTGCTCGGCGCTAAATTTGTCATCATCTTTCCCAAGCTACATTATTAGCTCCATGACGTTAAAGTTCATTCAGGGTAAATTGGAGAGGCAGGACATCGACCTATTACCAATAAACAAAAAAGTATTTTTGAACTAAAATCAGAAAAAGTGACACTTGCTCTTTATATTCAGTTCAAACACCATCGTAGGTGATAAGACCAGTATTTTGCTGCTAAAAGACAGCAATTGTATATACTGTGCTTAGATAAAGTAATATCTGCAATTTTCATGCAATTTTAAGTTTAGTTGCACTAGAGAATAAAGTTATTAAGACGTTGTTAGATATACTCAGAGGATGTCAGCGAGATGAGCGAAAATAGACGCATTTTATTGGTGAATGGTCCAAACTTAAATATGTTAGGGCGTCGTGAGCCTGGCCACTACGGTCAGCAAACACTAGCACAAATAGTGACCAAATTAACAGAGCAAGCACAGGAGCTGAATGTTTCATTAACCCATATTCAATCAAATGCCGAATTTGAGTTAATTGATGCTATTCATCAAACCGATGCCGACTTTATTATTATCAACCCTGCAGCGTTCACTCATACTAGTGTCGCGCTGCGTGATGCTATTTTAGCCGTTAACATCCCTTTTATAGAAATTCATTTATCAAATGTTCATAAACGTGAAGCTTTTCGTCACCACTCGTACTTCAGCGATGTCGCGATCGGAGTTATTTGTGGCTTAGGCGGTGCGGGTTATGAATATGCCTTACATGCGGCTGTGAATCACTTATCACAGCCCCCCACTGAATAAAAAAGAGAAAAATCATGGATATCCGTAAAATAAAAAAATTGATCGAACTAGTTGAAGAGTCAGGTATCACTGAACTTGAGATTTCTGAAGGTGAAGAGTCTGTACGCATCAGTCGTGCTGCGCCTGTAGCAGCGCCTGTTGCTGTTGCACCAGTTGCCGTCGCCGCTCCTGTTGCAGCTCCTGTTGCTGCTGAAGCTGCGCCAGCCGTTGTTACTGGACATCAAGTGAAATCACCTATGGTTGGTAGCTTCTACCGCGCGGCATCACCTGATGCTAAGCCATTTATTGAAGTGGGCAGTAAGGTTAAAGTTGGCGATACTCTATGCATCGTTGAAGCAATGAAAATGATGAATCAAATTGAAGCCGACAAAGCCGGCACTGTTGTTGCTATCGAAGTTGAAGATGGTGCAGCGGTTGAGTTTGATCAGGTTCTAGTAATCATCGAATAAAGGCTATTTGTCATGTTAGATAAAATTGTTATCGCTAACCGTGGCGAAATCGCATTACGGATCTTGCGCGCCTGTAAAGAAATGGGCATTAAAACTGTTGCTATCCATTCAACCGCCGATCGTGAATTAAAACACGTGCTGTTGGCTGACGAAACAATATGTATTGGTCCAGCTCCTGCGGCCAAAAGCTATTTGAACATCCCAGCTATTATCAGTGCAGCCGAAGTGACTGGCGCTGTTGCTATCCACCCTGGTTACGGATTTTTAGCTGAAAATGCTGACTTTGCAGAGCAAATTGAGCAATCAGGCTTTATTTTCATTGGCCCTAAAGCCGATACTATTCGCCTGATGGGTGATAAAGTTTCTGCCATTGAAGCCATGCGTAAAGCTGGCGTACCAACAGTACCTGGTTCTGACGGTGTGTTAGGCGAAGATGAAGCGCTTAATAAAAAAATCGCTAAACGCATCGGTTACCCTATTATCGTTAAAGCCTCTGGCGGCGGCGGTGGTCGTGGTATGCGCGTAGTTCGCAGTGAAGCTGAACTCATTGAAACTATCGCGCTAACCAAAGCCGAAGCCATTGCCTGTTTTAATAATGGCAAGCTTTACATGGAAAAATTCCTTGAAAATCCTCGTCACATCGAAGTTCAAGTTTTAGCGGATGGTCAAGGCCATGCGATCCATTTAGGCGAGCGCGATTGCTCAATGCAACGTCGTCATCAAAAAGTAGTTGAAGAAGCACCAGCACCGGGCATTACCGAAGAAATTCGCCGCTTCATTGGCGATCGCTGTGCTAAGGCTTGTGTTGATATCGGTTACCGTGGTGCGGGCACCTTTGAGTTTCTTTATGAAAACGGCGAGTTCTATTTCATTGAAATGAACACCCGTATTCAAGTTGAGCATTGTGTTACTGAAATGGTAACTGGTATTGACTTAATCAAAGAGCAATTGCGGATCGCTGCTGGTCAGCCGTTATCTATTACTCAAGATGAAGTTAAAATTCGTGGCCATGCGATTGAATGTCGTATTAATGCTGAGGATCCGGTGTCTTTCATTCCAAGTCCAGGTGAAATCAAGCGTTTCCATGCGCCAGGTGGTTTAGGGATCCGTTGGGATTCTCACATCTACGCCGGTTACACAGTTCCACCTCATTACGATTCAATGATCGGTAAGTTAATCACTTACGGTGAAAACCGTGGCATCGCCATTGCCAGAATGCGTAATGCCTTGAGCGAACTAGTGGTTGAAGGTATTAAAACCAATACTCCGCTACAGCAAAGCATTATGGAAGATGAAAACTTTCAAAATGGTGGCGCCAACATTCACTACCTTGAAAAGAAATTAGGTATGTAACTAGCGCTTGCTCGCAATTTAAAAAAAACCAGCGTTCACGCTGGTTTTTTTATGGGCGTTAATTGGCGGTTAGGCTATAATCGGCGCCATTATTACAGACTCATACGGATTACCCGATGCCTTGGATCCAATTAAAACTAAACGCCACCGACAAAACAGCCGAACATCTTGGTGATATTCTCAGCGACAGCGGTGCTTTATCTGTCACCTTCTTAGATGCCAAGGATAACCCAGTGTTTGAGCCTTTACCGGGTGAAACACGTTTATGGGGCGATACTGATATTGTTGCGCTTTATGAAGGCGAGCAAGATATGATCGCCGTGGTCGATTTTTTAAGTGCTCAGCCTGAACTTGGTAATGATTTTGCTCATAAAATTGAGCCACTAGAAGATAAAGACTGGGTTCGTGAATGGATGGACAATTTCCACCCAATGAAATTTGGCCAACGTTTGTGGATTTGCCCAAGCTGGCGCGACGTACCCGATCCACAAGCCGTGAACGTGATGTTAGATCCTGGTTTAGCGTTTGGCACCGGTACTCACCCAACGACCGCGCTATGTTTAACTTGGCTAGACGGTTTAGACTTAACCGATAAAACTGTTGTCGATTTTGGTTGTGGCTCAGGGATTTTAGCCATTGCGGCACTAAAATTAGGCGCGAAGCGTGTAATCGGTATCGACATCGACCCACAAGCAATTCTAGCCAGTAAAGAAAATGCCCGTCGTAATGGCGTGGAAGATAAAATTGAGCTTTACCTACCTCAAGATCAACCAGACAATATTTTAGCTGATGTGCTGGTTGCTAACATCTTAGCCGGACCGCTAGAACAATTAGCGCCAGCAATGCAAGGCTTAGTAAAATCTGGCGGCCCGCTAGCGCTTTCAGGCTTATTACCCTCACAAGCTGATAAATTATTAGAAGTTTACAGCCAGTGGTTCGACATGGCCCCGGCAACCGAACATGACGAATGGATTCGTTTAAACGGCATAAAGCGCTAATAATACGACTGGCGCTTTACCGCGCCAATCGTCCGTTACATCGTGTTAACTTCTATTACAAAAACCACCATTTTGATACCAATAATAAACAATAACGACAGTTAGCAATGCCAGAGTAGGCCTAGCTCTGGTTAAAACTTCTTATTTTTTGTATCGGTATCACACTTTTTCACTGTCAAGATAAATAATTACTTTTCGTTTAAATATTGAGCTTTCTTAATCCATTAAAAATGCGTAGTATACGCAGCCCTGAAGACGTAGAGATGTTACCCGTATGAAGATTGGTCAGTACCAATTAGCCAATCCGCTCATTTTAGCCCCAATGGCCGGAATTACTGATAAACCGTTTCGCGAGTTGTGTTTTAAACTTGGCGCCGGCATGACGGTCTCTGAAATGTGTTCGTCGAACCCTAAGGTATGGCAAAGCAGCAAATCAATGCAGCGAATGAGCCACACCGATAAAGCGGGTGTTCGTAGCGTTCAGATTGCAGGTTCGGATCCTCAGGAAATGGCTTTCGCTGCTCAGTTCAACGTTGAACAAGGCGCGCAGATAATCGATATTAATATGGGTTGTCCAGCTAAAAAGGTCAATAAGAAGTTAGCGGGATCAGCTTTACTGCAATATCCAGAATTAGTTAAAGAGATTCTCGATAGCGTGGTTAACGCCGTAAATGTACCGGTAACCTTAAAAATTCGCACTGGTTGGGATACCAATAATCGTAATGGCATTGCTATTGCGCAGCTAGCACAAGATGCTGGCATTGCATCCCTTGCAGTACACGGCAGAACCAAAGCTTGTATGTATAAAGGTTTTGCTGAGTTTGACACCATTAAAGCAATTAAACAGGCGATTTCAATACCTGTGGTTGCCAATGGCGATATTACTAGCCCGGAAAAAGCCCGTGACGTCTTAGACTACACAGGTGCCGACGCTATTATGATTGGTCGAGGAGCTCAAGGTAACCCTTGGTTGTTCCAACAGATTAATCATTTTTTAACAACAGGAAACAAGCTTACTCCAGTTACTACTACTGAAGTTCGTGAGACATTACTTGACCATGTGCAAGCCCTTCACCAGTTTTATGGTGATTTTTTAGGGGTGCGAATAGCACGAAAGCACATTGGCTGGTATCTCAAGGAGCGACGTAGTGATTTACGTCAAGAGTTATTTAAAATAGAAACGGCAAGCGAGCAGCTTGTCGTCTTAGATAAATTTTTCACCGACAATATTTAACAGAAGAGCAAATTTACATGTTTGATCAAACTCCTACAACTACCACTGAAACTCCACTATCAATTGATCCTATTCAACTTGCTAATGGTACCGTTAAGCCACAATTACTACGTGACTCAGTAAAACGTGCGGTAAGTAACTTTTTTGCTCAATTAGATGGTGAAGAGCCAACTGAAGTTTACGAAATGGTTTTATGTGAAATGGAACGTCCACTACTTGACCTAACTATGCAGTTTACTCGTGGCAACCAGACTCGCGCAGCAAACTTACTAGGTATCAACCGTGGTACTTTACGTAAGAAGCTTAAAAAATACGGCATGAACTAAGCAACGCTTAGTAACGTGTTCAAAGCAAAGCCCAATCAATGAAAGTTGATTGGGCTTTTTTTGTGGCTATCAAAACGTTAAATTTATGCACGTCGTAACAACGTGCACATCGTATTTGTTATGCATCTGCTGTAGCGCTACACAGGCAATACTATTTCATCTCGCTGTTTAGTATGGCCACAACTTGGTTTTTCTTTAGCGCGATAATTACGACAGCCCCAAAATTCACCGCGGGGCCCCTTACGCAAAGCCATTTCTCCGCCGCAAATATCACACAAGGGCGTGAAATTATTACATTGATCGCTCAAGCACACTTTAAACCCAGTCACTTGCTCTCTGGTCATCGGGCTAGCGCAGCTTGAGCAGCCCTTTTCTTTGTGTTTGCATCGTGGATAATTAGAACACGAGTAGAAAACGCCAAACTTACTTAACCGCTCGACTAACGAGCCGCTACGGCAGCGCATACATTTAATCTCTTTCATTAAGCGTTGAACAAACGATGTTGCAAATTCATCAAGCTCAACCTCATATTCGTTATCAATTAACTCAGTGACAAATTCACTACACACCGTCATATCAGCCAACACATAAACACGATGACGCGCTCTGGTTAGTGCAACATAGAATAAACGACGCTCTTCAGCATAAGCATAGGCCTCAACGGCTGGCAGTAATGCATCTAACAAGGGCGGTGTAACCTTGGCTGACGGGAAGCCTTGCTTACCTTTAACCATGCCCATTAACACGACATAATCAGCTTCATTGCCTTTAGAGGTATGAATAGAAAGACCCTTAATTTTCAGCTTAGGAAACAAGCTATTTAATTGCCGTTCTTGTTGTTGGTCCGGTAAATGAAACCAAAAGCGCGCTAATAAATAAACGGTTGCGCTGTCGGACACCTTGTCAGAAATAGCCGCTAACACTTGCTGTAACGCGCTTGCGTCTGCAATTGAAACAGCATTGGACCTAACAATTGAAACAGCAGGCTGGCTTATTTGTGCTTCTGAGGTAATCGTTTTGGTTAGCTGCACCGGGTTTTGGGTCACAAACTTACTGGAAACATCGCCAATGCTATTATTAAAGCGAAAGGTTTTATCTAAAACGGACGTGGTCGTTGGTCCAAAATATTGGGTAAAACCGGTGGTTAATCCAACATCGGCACCACTAAATCGATAAATAGCCTGCCAATCATCGCCGACACAAAATAGCGATGAGCCGACGTTACTATCTCGTAACGCACGAACAAGCCTAGCCCTAGGTTCCGATATATCCTGAAATTCATCAACCATAATATAACGCCATGGTGAGCTGAACTTGCCTTGTTCAATATAGGTTAAGGCTTTAGCAATCATGTCTTCAAAATCAATATAATCATGCTTAACTAATAAGGTCTGGTATCGTTCTAACACGGGTTGTAACAACTCAAATGCTTTGTTCGTTTGCTTGGCATCGGCTGAATTAGCGATAGCTGTTTCTAAGCCATTTTGATCTAAACAGGCTGATTTATATAAGCCAATTAATTGTGAAAACAACTTAGCTAGTTCGGTCACTCGACCTAACTCATTTAAGGTTGCTAACATTGCCTCATCGGGTAGCGGCACACTTTTTACATCGAGTGATGCTAGCTGTTGCGCAAGTATATCGAGTAAGGTTTCATCGCGATGTTGATAGTAGAATAACTCTACTAGAGTCGTTTGATGCTGCTGATGAATACTACGCTTCCACTGCATTGCCGCGTGATATTGTTCTTTATCAATATATGGCGCGGTATTGCCTACTTCATCAATACCATAATATTCAATATAAATATCATATTCTGGTAAATAAAAGTCGGGCTGATATTGCATAAAGTCTAAACAACTTACTTTATGCTGATAACGTGCTTCGTATTGGTATTCGATGCCCATGCTAAATAACCAATTGGCAATGTACAGTTCACCAAAGCTCTTCACTAAATCGCCTTTAAGTGATCGAATATCGTTAGCGCTCAAGTAATCTAAATAGTGCCCCATCGATTCAAATTCATAGTCACTTTTCTCGACGTAATAATACTTAACGAAATACTCTAATAACTTGTGCCGATAATCAGCCGCTGTCATCAAAGATTCAAGGGTGTTTTGGACCCACTTATCTTTGGCTTTCGGATCATTAACCCATGGCGATAAACTCGGTTTAACGCCTTCAACCGAACTTATCACTTTCATGCCTAAACCATGAAAAGTACTTGCCTTAATCCGATCATTATCGAGTTTGTCTTTAATCCGCTGATCCATCTCCTTGGCCGCATTTTTACCATAGGCCAATAATAAAATATCACAAGGAGCAGCTTGGTTGCTTGCAAGTAAATAACCTGCCCGCCCTACCATTACGCTTGTTTTACCGGTTCCTGCCCCCGCAAGTAACAGATTGTTATCATCGTCGATAACACAAGCTTCACGTTGTTTCTGGGTTAACGGATTAGCCTCAACCGTATCGAAGAAATGCTGATAATTATTGAGTTGCTCACGGACATAAGCCGCTTGAACATCGCTTACCGATTGGCTCTGCCACTGGTCAATGGTGATTAGCTTATTAAGCGCGCCTCGTAACTCAGTACTTAAACCGGTCGTTTGGGCCCAAGGTAACCAGCGCTCGCATTCATTGGCAGCAGATTGTTTAATTGAATGCAGGTATGACTGGCGTAAATAACGACGGCTGACTAAACGTTCGATCTTGCCAATAAACTCTATTAGGCTGCTTTGATTAGCATTGACCCACTGCGTAGCTGTTGCTGATTCGAATGCCTGTTTTGCGCTATAGCTGAGATAATATTTTCTATATTCTTTACCGTCGACGATAAATACCAGCTTGCTACCCAACCAGCCCATGGTAAAAGTGGGTGGACTTTTTAATTGCGACCACATAAATGTGTTGCTGTTTTTAGCATCTGACCACTGCATGCCATCAGGTGTCACAGTGAGTGTGGTCGACCCCATACACACTAAGTCTCGTAAATGACCAAACCAACTATTTTTAACTGTCTGAGTACTCAATATTTAACCTTAATCTTTAACCTTAATCTTTAACCTTAATCTGTTTTTTATTAGTATTTTTTTAGTCTTTCAACGATCATGGCAGCAGCTTCCTTATCTAACATTATATGGTAGTTGGAACATCACCGAATTAGTTAGCTACTTTTGAAAATAGACTCAAAAAGACCTTATGAACAGTGTAAAGCTCTAACACCTTGTATAACGATTAAAATAATTTAAAACCCTAAACATTACAAACAAAAACACGACGGATGCGCACAAAAACAAGCTAAATTAGCCCCAGCAAAAAACAGCGAGAAAAATCATTTATTCACTTGTTTATTCTTTAAGCAATAACGAACTTCCTGACTAACCAACCCTCATGACAACAGCTCGAACGATTTCTTTGGTAAACGATTGTCCGACGACGTCGATGAAGAGTAAAAAATAGCGCTGTATTACCTCGATAATGACACCGAAAAAAAACAATTGAAGCCCGCTAATGTTTGTACGAAATTAAACCAATAACACCCACTGCATCCCAAAAATCTAACTTATAGCAAATAGAATATAATTAGTGATTGATTTGGCCGTCTAGATGTCTTACCATCCAACTATTGTTACGTAGTAGTCAGCACGGTGTTGTTATTCCCGGTAGCAGATAATTGCGTAACTCATATTTAATTTCAGGAAGTTCGATGATAGAAATAAACAATGTTAACAAGGTATTTTATCAAGGTGACAAAGCGATTAATGCACTTTGTGATATAAACCTGACCATAGCTCAAGGCACTATCTTTGGTGTTATTGGCGCATCTGGTGCCGGTAAAAGTACCCTTATTCGCTGTGTTAATCTGCTTGAGCGGCCAACCAATGGCAGCATCATAGTTGACGGTATTGATTTAACGACACTGTCGAAGCAGGAGTTAACCTTAACTCGCCGTAAAATTGGGATGATCTTCCAGCATTTTAATCTACTGTCCTCTCGTACGGTCTTTGACAATATAGCCCTGCCGTTAGAGTTAGCAGGTATCACTAAACCAGTGATAAAAGCCAAAGTAGAAAGTTTACTCGCTTTAGTTGGCATTACCGACAAGCGTAATACTTATCCAGCCAACTTAAGTGGTGGTCAAAAGCAGCGCGTAGCAATTGCTCGAGCATTAGCGTCAGATCCCAAAGTATTATTATGTGATGAGGCGACTAGCGCACTTGATCCAGCAACCACTCAGTCGATTTTAAAATTATTACGTAAAATTAATAAAGAGTTAAACCTCACCATTTTATTAATTACCCACGAAATGGCTGTCGTCAAAGGCATCTGTCAAGAAGTGGCGATTATTGGTGATGGCAAGCTGGTTGAACAAGGTAAAGTGGGCGATATTTTTGCTCATCCTAAAACGGATCTTGCCCGTGAGTTTATTCGCTCGACCTTAGATCTTTCGATCCCAGAAGATTATCAGGCATTGCTGCAAAAGACTCAAGTCGCCAACAGCTACCCACTGATTCGGTTAGAGTTTACTGGCGCTTCGGTCGATGCACCAATCATTAGCCATATTGCTCGCGAGTTTAATATCGATGTTAGCATTCTCAACTCAAACATGGACTATGTTGGCGGCGTTAAATTTGGCTTAATGTTAGCCGAATTTATCGGTACTCCAGCAGCCGTTACCCAATCAATTAATTATTTGAAAGATCAAAAAGTAGAAGTAGAGGTGCTTGGTTATGTCGCTTAATGCTGTGGCCACTTGGTGGACAGAAAATACTCGTTTAATCGAACTGCTAGTCGACTCACTAGGCCAAACACTCACCATGGTAATCGTCTCTGGTTTACTTGGTTTTGTTTTTGGCATTCCACTTGGTGTGTTATTACACATCAGTAAGAAAAATGGTTTGATGGAGAATATCGCGCTTAATAAATCCATTGGCATGGTGGTTAATGTCGGGCGCTCGATCCCGTTTATTATTTTGTTAGTGGTGCTCATTCCGCTAACTCGCTTTTTGGTCGGCACCTCAATTGGTACCGCCGCAGCCATTGTGCCGCTGACCATTGGAGCTATTCCATTTATTGCGCGATTAGTAGAAGGCGCATTATTAGAGATACCTTCAGGTTTAGTTGAAGCGGCCCAAGCAATGGGCGCAAAACCACATCAAATCATTACCAAGGTTATGTTGCCAGAAGCACTACCGGGCATTATCAATGCAGTTACCATCACCCTCGTTACCTTAGTGGGATACTCGGCAATGGCGGGCACTGTAGGTGGTGGCGGTTTAGGTGATGTTGGCATTCGTTATGGTTACCAACGCTTTGATAGCACAGTGATGATGATCACCGTCGTTATTTTAGTGGTGTTGGTGCAACTGATTCAATCAATAGGTGATCACCTCGTTAAACGTGTTGATCACCGCTAATATATTTTTATTATTATTTTTATTAAAGGAAAGACCATGAAATTTAATCTAAAAAAAGTCTTAACCGCTTTAGGTTTAGCATCAACTATCGCCTTAGTCGGTTGTGGCGAGCAAGAAGCCGCTGTGGTAGATAATAACAAAGTAACTATTGGCGTTATGGCTGGTTCAGAAGCTCAGGTTGCTGAAATTGCGGCTAAAGTTGCTAAAGAGAAGTATGGCTTAGAGGTTACGCTAGTGACTTTTTCTGATTACATCACGCCTAACGCAGCACTAGATGAAGGCTCTATTGACGCCAATGCATTCCAACACAAGCCATATCTTGATCAGCAAATAGCTGACCGCGGTTATAAGTTTGCTATTGCCGGTAACACGTTGGTTTACCCAATCGCGGGTTACTCAAACAAGATTAAAACATTAGACGAACTTAAAGATGGCGACCTAATTGCGTTATCAAGCGTGCCAAGCAGCCTTGGTCGTTCATTAGTGTTGCTAGAGAGACAAGGCCTAATCACGCTTAAAGAAGGTACGGGTCTTAATTCAACCGTGCTTGATATTGTTAGCAGTGAAAAGAATCTTAAAATCATTGAATTAGAACCGGCACAGTTACCCCGTTCATTAGACGATGTTGCGCTGGCTGTGATTAATACGACGTTCGCAAGCGCTATCGATTTAACGCCTGCTAAAGATGGTTTATTTGTTGAAGACAAAGACTCACCATTTGTTAACTTAGTCGTTGCTCGTAGCGATAACGTGCAAGCACAAAACGTTCAAAACTTTGTTAAGGCTTACCAAACTGAAGAAGTTTATAACGCTGCTTTTAAAACGTTCAAGGGTGGCATAGTTAAAGGCTGGTAATCCTTTCTTTAATTAAAGGTTCTGTTAACGATCCTAATTAAAAGCTCCTGATAAAAAGGTATTAAGCATTGCTTAGTACCTTTTTTTATTTTAAGTCATCTGGATGAAGCTTAAGTAACCTGAATTCTTGTTAAAAATTAAGTTACTACAAATAGTTTTTTTGCGCGTTGCCACCATTTAATCGAGAGGTGAGGCAGTAGTAATTTCAAAGGCATTTTTTTGATGTGGCTACGCAAATACAAAATTAAACAGGCCAGCTCAAAGTGCAATCCTTGGCAACTACTATGGTAAGGCACTAAGGTATGTTGATAGCAATAATCGAGTATCAATAATTTAACCGGATTATTCGGGTTTTGTATTAAAGAGTGTGCAGGCAACTCGGTTTTAAGTACTTGATGACAATATCGCAGCGCATAACACAAACTGGTTTCAAGATTGAGCTGCTGGGCTCGCGCAAACAGCTGCTTGCTGCGGTAATGATCTAAGCCAGGATCATCAAAGTAGTACTTAAATAATAAATCCAAATCGGTTAAATCTCTTAACCCTTTATCAAGTTCCCCTTCAGAAAACAGATGAACAGCACTGTGTAAAATCATATCCATCGGAGATAACACATAATGTGCTTGTTGATCATCGGTAGCACAGCGGCTTTCTAATAATTGGTGGGCATTGGGTAATTTTTTCGCCGTTAATGGCACGATATTATGATGGACATCTAAAATAGTCTGCCGACCCAAATGGATCATCGGCGGAATTTCGTGCATCCACTGTCGGTAATATTTTTTATCATAATCACTAACCGCTTCAGGGGCCCAACCGACATCTTCTAACCGCCGCTCCACTTGGCTTAATTGAGATTTTTTAACCAATATATCAATGTCTGAACATATCCGCCCTTGACTGGCAATGCCCGTTAATACATAAGCAGCGCCCTTTAAAAAGGTTATTTCAAGGCCGTGCTCAGATAAGTGACTCGACAATCGTTTAGCTTCGGCCCTGATGTCTTGGTGCTGTTTATTGCTGCGCAGCACAGCGGCGGCAAGGTGATTTAACGCCCGCTGCGGCAGGTATTGTAAATTATCGTGTTGTTGCAGCAGAAAATTCAATCGCCCTAATAAGTTTGCTGCCTGTGCTTGACGCAAACACAGATCCCACTGAGGATCCGAAAATGACTGAGCTATAATTGGCGTTTGCAATAGCCGATTTAAAATTGACTTTTCCATCTTAAATATTCCAGCTAATAACATTAGTACAACTCGTCAAGTGTCGAAATAGCACTGTTTAAGTCCGAGTAGGACAAACTAAAACACTGACTATTTTCAACCAAAGTACTTAAGCGTTTGAAACCATCAAGACCAAGGATCGTATAATTAAAGCAATGGTTAATAAGTTCAATTAAGGTCTCCCCTTTAGCCATTGTTGTCAACTTAGTTTGATCCAGCCCGTGCTCGTAACTCGGAAATACGATTGCAAATGGCTGGGCATTAACCGCTATTTGCTCGATAGCGCTTACCGGTGGTTTTACATGGCAAATATCACCTTTGGAGGTTTGTGCAAACACTTGGCCAAATTTTGCATCAGGACAAAACTCTTTAATCACTTCTATTGATTGGTTTTTGAGATTAATTGGTCGAGCAAGCGGAACAATTTCAGTAGCGTCTTGGCTAATCAACGCCTGCTCGTCTGACAACAAACGCCAACCATGATGAACCAATGCCGCACAAAGCGTGCTTTTACCTGCTCCAGGCATACCAGGTAAAATAATCGCTTTACCCTCTTTTTCAACAACCGCAGAGTGAATAATAAGATATTGCAATGCTTGCTGGGCAATCGTCCAATTTAAGCCCCATTCAAAAAAAGCCATGGTTTGGTCGATAGGTAAGGGTTTAAAGGGACGAAATTCATTTATAAAAAAATTAACTTGCGGCCGATACCAGCGCCGAAAAATGCTCGGCGGCTTAAGGCAGATATGAAAATCGATGTATTGATCATCACCCACTATAACGCAGTCGCTATAGAGGAAATAGAAGTTGTCCAGAAATGTCGGAACATTGGAAGTCAGCTTGATATTAAACGGCCCAATTTTAATATTGAGTCCGGTCGTTTTAACCAGCCGGCAAAATTCCTTTTTGCTATATGTTGATAAAATCAGAGTCAAATCCTTTGAACAAATCCTAACTTCATTAGTGAGTTTAATGTACGGTCCAATAGTTGCGACAGTTCCATCGGGTCGTCGTTTTTATAATCATCAATCAGACGATTAAGCACCTGCTCATACTCAAACTCATCTGTTGCCGTTAGCTCAATTAACCACAATACAATGGTGTGATAAAGCGTCGTGTTTGAAGAGTCCGGATCAAACAAAACCACTCCATCATCAAAGCTATGATAGAGCATTGCAATATCAGGCCGAAACTTCAAGTGCTTATGGCACGCCGGGTAAATTGTCATAATCTCGATTTATATTAGCTAAACTTGCAGCAAAAGTATCAAACATCCCATTTAAAATCGCTTGCGAGGCACCAGAATTCAAACTCATCAGATAATTATCTTTAACATCCTGATAGTCACGGATCAAAAGTAATGGATCTGCGTAGCCGTCATAAGCGATCCCAGGATGACCAATATTGAGTAACGCTGCTAGTAACTCTCGATCAACCTGTGGACCGTTTCTTAAAACATCGCGTAGAGATAATTTATTGCTATCAGTATCTAAACTTTGAAAAACAAACACACCACTAATTTTTTCATGGTATTTGTTATTGGCGCTGAGCTTTAACGGTGCTGTCTGGATCACTTGATAAAATTTACTTGAAGGCAGTAAAGTTGCACTATTAAATTCTATACCATTCCATAATGAGTCCGATGCATCGGCCCACCAGCTGGCACTACGCGCAACCGCGGCACAATTATGGTTAGATAAGTTACCAGACATACTGCCAGAGTTAATGCAATTATCATCAGCTGCCCATAGCGGTTTATTGACGAAACTCGCTAATATTGGAGCTGTTACTACACCTTTGATCAAAAAAGAGCGACGACTAACTTGAGCCTTACAGGAGGGGGCATTATTACTATTAATGGTGCTTGAAGTTCGCAAGTTTTCGTCACTAGACTTGCCGGGGTCCGTATTAAGCATCAGAGATCCTTTTTAGATGAATAAAAAAAGTGTAGCTCGCTATGTTAAATCTGACAAGATTTCTCATTAAAATTGTCCTATTTTTGACTAAACTTTACTTATTACCCACCTGCGCTTATTTATCCAGTGTAAGTATATCCCTGCTCTGGATAAAACGAGCCAATCGAGATGGTCTGTATAACAAGCTATAAACGAGTTAAGCTATTACTGCTAACTAAATATTCATCTGGCGCCTAAATTAAAGAGCAATAACAGCAGGATTAACGTGATCAAACACAACCAACTCTCCATTCGTTCTTATACTAATAATGTCAGCTGTCATAGCCATCTGTATCACCAACTAGTGCTGCCTATGCACGGTTCGATTGATATTAGGGTCGGTGATTACGCTGGACTAATCTGCCTTGGCGACTGCGTGATCATTAAAGCGGGTCAAGTCCATCAATTTAGAGCCACTGAAACGGCAAGTTTTTTAGTCGCAGATATGACCGAGTTACCCGACAACATTGATAAATTCAATCATCAAAAAATATCAATCTCGGCGCCACTGATGGCTTATATTCAATTTGTTGCTCAGCAATTAGCCCATCAAGTTAATGATCGACTTGAATCGAGTCTGTTTGATCTTTTTTATCAACTGCTCGCTCAGCAAACGTGCTTGTCTCGCATTGACCGTCGAATAGAAAAAGTCATTGATCTGATCACATCAGATTTGAGCCAAGTTTATTCGATTGAGCAATTAGCCAAATTAGCTTGCTTAAGTACCACCCAATACAAAAAAATATTCAAACAAAGCACAGGCCAAACAACCTTAAGCTACATTAACCAATGTAAAATGGAAAAAGCGAAAGCATTGCTAAGCCACTCAGATTTACCCATTCAACAAATTGCTTTAGCCATTGGCTCTACTAACCCTTCAGCTTTTAGTCGAAAATTTAAGGCTTATTTTGGTCGTTCTCCCAGCGCCTTTTTACGATAATCTTAAAGTAATCAACCAGAAATCAAATCAAACAACTGCGTCTTACCTGCCTACAATTGCGTCCTTATAGCATACATTTAGAGTATTAAGCTTGTTACAATATTGGCCTACATTACAACAACGGACTAATATTATGGCCACCTTCTATGGTTTACTGGCAATTACAATGTGGGGGTCGCTAGCCCTTTTGGGCACAGCGACTACTGAAATCCCAGCTTTTCAATTATTATCGCTGTGCTTTTTAGTGTCAGCCCTAATTGTTGTTATCAAACGCCTAGTCACGCGACAGCCATTATTTAGAAAACCGACATTAACCATAACGCAGTGGCTGTTTGGCATAACGGGTTTGTTCGGTTTTCACTTTCTGTTTTTTATGGCATTAAAATCGGCCCCCGCCATCGAAGTGAGCCTAATAGTCTATTTATGGCCAATGTTGCTTGCGGTATTTGTCGCTTCAAAAGCAACGTTATTCAATGCAGTGATCGGCAGCGTCATCGGCTTTATTGGCATTTGCTTTATTTTAGTCGGCGACAGTGGCTTAGCGTTGAATCAGCAATACTTGTTAGGTTATGTGTTAGCTATTTTCTGTGCGATTATTTGGTCGAGTTACTCGTGGTATTTAACAAGGTCTGATAACGAAGTTGAAGACATTGGTTGGTTATCGTTGGCGGTGTCGGTATTGGCGTTCATCGCGCATTTAGCACTTGAACCATCTAACTGGCAGTTCAGTTATTCACAATGGTTTGGCATTGCGCTGCTTGGCCTTGGGCCCGTTGGCGGTGCCTTTTATTTATGGGATATAGGGCTAAAACAGGGCAATAAAACCTTACTGGCATCACTGAGTTTTTGCGCGCCGTTAATCTCATCGATTGCTTTATCTGTAGCGGGTTTCAATGCTTGGACCAGCAACATTTTAATTGCCTTAAGCTTGATTATGCTCGGGGCATTAATTGCCAACAAAAGTCAGCTAATAGCCAAGTTCGCTAAACCAGCAACAGGCAATGGCACCTCGCAGGTTAACTACCGCGACCAAAGCTAGCCATTAACATCGAATGGAATTTTCATTCAATGTTAATGGCACGAGATGGAATTTAGCTTACTTAAGTCCCGCAAAAGGTTCGATAACGCCCGAACTCAGCTGGGGCAGCTAACTCATACTCTTCTAAACCTTGGCGCGGTGTAAACGGCTGCGCCAATACCGTCATAAGCTGTTCAAAAGGAGCAAAGTCGCCATCATTTTCAGCAGCTTGTAACGCTTTTTCCACCTGGTGATTACGAGGAATATAGATTGGATTTAGCGCATTCATCGCCGCTGCTATCACATCGCTACTGTCAGCTTGCTCGGTTAAACGCGCCAACCAGAGTGCCTGCCATTGCATAAATGATTCAGTATCGCTAAATAGCTTAACCGCAGCATCATTATCGCCCAGTACGACCTTGGCTAACGCACGAAATAGTTGGGTAAAATCAACCTGCTGCTGCGCCATCATGTCAAGTAGCTCATTAACTAAGGTTAAGTCGTTTTCTTGGGGGCTAGTTAAACCTAGTTTACCGCGCATGCCCGCAAGCCACTGCTGCTGATAACAATCGCTAAAGCCATTAATGACCTCTGAAGCTTGCTTAACCGCCTCGTCGATATCATCGTCAATTAGTGGCAATAAACATTCGGCAAATCGAGCCAAATTCCATTGAGCAATGCCAGGCTGATTACCGTAAGCATAACGCCCTTGCTGATCTATCGAACTAAAGAGCGCTTCAGGGTGATAATTGTCGATAAAAGCACAAGGGCCATAATCAATTGTCTCACCACAAATCGTCATATTGTCGGTATTCATTACCCCGTGAACAAAACCAACCGCCATCCATTTGGCAATCAATGTCACTTGCACTGCTAGCACTGCCCGTAATAAGCCCAAGTAACAATCACTGGTGCCTTTTAGCTGTGGGAAGTGGCGCGCTATTGTATAGTCGGCTAATTTTTTGACTTGTTCTTGTTCGCCTCGGGCGGAAAAGAACTGGAAAGTGCCGACTCTAATGTGACTGCTCGCGACGCGTGCGATAACGGCACCAGGCAACAAACCACTACGCATAATCTGCTCGCCAGTTGTTACTGCCGCTAATGCTCGAGTGGTCGGTATATTGAGGGCATGCATCGCCTCGGCGAGAATATACTCACGTAAAACGGGACCTAATACCGCCTTGCCGTCACCACCACGTGAAAATGGCGTCAGGCCTGAACCTTTTAAGTGAATATCAAGCCGCTGGCCTTGAGTGTCGATAACTTCAGCTAATAACAACGCGCGACCATCGCCTAACTGCGGACTAAAGCCGCCAAATTGATGACCCGCATAAACTTGTGATAACGGGCAAGCACCCACTGGCGTGATGCCACCCGATAGCATCGCGGCTAAATCAGGATCGGACAAATTAGCAAGATCAAAGCCTAGCTGCTTAGCCAGTGAACTATTGAGTTTTACCAACTGCGGAGTTGGCGCTTTCTCACCTGCCCCTTCCACATAAAAGCCGGTTAATTGCTCGGCATAACTATTATCAACGTTTAATCCAGATTCAATTTGGACTTCGCTCATGCTGTTACTTCCGCTAAATGATTAATTGATGACTGACGAGTTAAGCGTATTATAGCAACCAAGATCACTGGCTATCGCTCGTTGGTAACACCCAGTCTGGGCGAGGGAAATGACAAGTATAGCCATCTGGTCGCTGCTCAAGATAGTCTTGATGCTCTGGTTCGGCTTCCCAAAAATCACTCACTAACTCAAGCTCAGTCACCACCTTGCCCGGCCAAATTCCTGCGGCATTAACGTCGCCTATCGTGCGAAGTGCTTCAAGGCGCTGCGCCTCGTCGACATAATAAATAGCCGAACGATAAGCCGTACCAAGATCATTGCCCTGACGCAGTTCGGTGGTTGGATCGTGAATTTGAAAGAAAAACTCTAACACTTTGCGATAACTGATGATCTCATTATCAAATAAAATTTCAATGCCTTCGGCATGGCTGCCATGATCACGGTAGGTCGCGTTGGCGACATCACCACCGGTATAACCAACCCGCGTCGCCGTTACGCCAGATAACTTGCGAATAAGATCCTGCATGCCCCAAAAACATCCACCCGCTAATACTGCCCGTTCGTTTGCCATTATCCTAAATCCTCTACTTGATTAATATAAGCGCCATAACCTTGGTTGGTCATTTCATCTCGTGGTACAAAGCGCAAAGACGCTGAATTGATGCAATAGCGCAGCCCACCGCTGGTGCTTGGGCCATCGTTAAATACATGGCCTAAGTGACTGTCGCCATGAGTTGAGCGCACTTCAACCCGCACCATGCCATGAGTGGCATCGCTTACTTCGTTAACATAGCTCGTATCAACCGCTTTCGTAAAACTTGGCCAGCCGCAGCCAGATTCGAATTTGTCGGCTGACGCAAACAACGGCTCGCCTGAAACGATATCAACATAAAGCCCCGGTTCACTGGTATGAAGATATTCGCCAGTGCCAGGATGCTCAGTGCCACTTTGCTGGGTGACTCGGTATTGTTCTTCGCTAAGTGCCGCAATGGCCTCGGCAGATTTTTGATAGTTTGCCATCAATATCCCCTTAGATATTTATCGCTAGAATTTTATGATAAAACGATGAGTATTGCTGTTAATTAAACTCAAAGATAGGGATAAACAAAACTCCACCACTTAACAGCCCATTCAACCACAAAGCGCCTAATCTGATAAGCATTTATTATACCCTTTAGTGACTAGCGGTACGTTAGAATAATTTTCAATCAATGTATAACGAGAGGGGTTTGGGTTATGCTGGGCATACAAACTGCGTAAAGTGATTGATCTCTCGTTAGAGAGACTGTTATTGATGTCTATTTTATTTTGGCTGTTACAACGTGTAAAGCTCAACGCCAAAAATCCAAGGAGCATTCCCCCTTGGATGGCATTATGATTAAAGCTAAAATTCGGTCTTAATTAAGCCTTTTGTGCCAAGTAATCTTGCAACGATGCTACGCCACGCTCCTTCGCTTCGAACAAACTTTCAAGATGCTCGCGGCTATTAACCAATCCTAAACTGGCTATTTTCCCCTGTTGATCGATTAGTACAGCAAAGGGTAATTTAGCCACAGCGTATTGCTGTCCCAATTCTTTTGACAATACAAATGGTAGTTGTTGTAATTTATATTGCTCGATCATTGCTAACTGTTTTTGATCGTCACCATCACTGGCCAAGACAATATCAAGCCAATCCTTCTCAACCCGATAACTCGATTTTAAGATCGGAAATAACGATTTACAGATTGGACAACCAGGTGCGACAAAAAATAGTAGCTGACTCTTAGTCGGATTTTTAGGTGCAATGGTAATCGGATGATTAGTGACGGTCATTAAATCCATTGTTGGCGCCAGATCTCCTACCTTGAGTTTTTGGCTCATCGCCAAAGCTCCTGCCGGCGCTACTCTTTCATATAAAACACCAATTTGACGCGTTAAGGCAAAAACAACCAGACTAAGTCCGACAACGGCTAGCCACAATACAATATTAGAAATTATTAATGAATTCATTTTGTTAGTTCCTTAGTTTTCTTAGTTTGTAGTCATTTTCAATCAGTAAATCACTTGCCAAATAAAACATAACTAGAATTACTGAACTTGATAGCACCGTGAATATATCAAGCCAATTGAGCACACGTGTAGCAGCCGGAATTGCAACTAACAGCAACATGCTAATCAGAATGGCTAAGCGCCATAAATGGATATTACTAATGGTTTGCTGCTTCGCAGCCCCCGAACAACCGCATTTCAGATCGCTTCTATTTTGGAGTAAATTCGCGGCTATTACCGAAAAATAGAGTAAGAGTATCGCCACAGCTAAGCTGCAAAAAACTGGGTACTTGGTCGATATAATCAACGACAGCGCAGCTAATCCTTCACCAGTAATTAATACCCACACCCAATGTTTTTGATAACCAATACCAGGTATGTTGAATTGGCCAACAATATTGATGTAATCCTCAATATTGCGGTATTTTTCAAATGCCGATGAGCAAAAAAGCCAGCAAAAAAATAAGACGATCGCAAGTTCTATGGTTAAGTCTGACATAAGACATCCTTATTTTGAATTTAGGTCGGTCGTGCTAAATATTGACAGGTTTTTTCCCCATGTCGAGATTTTTTAACAAATAAACAACATTTAATTTGTCTATTTGTTATTAATCAACAAGGTGAAATATCAAAAAATATTTTATTGATCGCTCGGCGGATTTTTAATGAGCTCAATAAACGATGCCTGTGCAATCGCAGTTAAACGCTCAATTGACGCGGTAAATTGCTTGTTAGCCCCGACAAACATCGTGTGCCCCTCAAGAGAGGCCGACATAAATAATGCAAGATCTTCAATCTGCTGAGTCGATAGCGCGGGATTAATCTGCGGGATTAATTTGGTAAAAGCGCTCCGCGCCTTTTGATAGACTTGCTCAACCACTAATGCTGCATATTTTTCATGATTAGCCAAAGCCCATAGCTCAGGAAACACGACCGTAGTACGCGGACTGGCTAAATCGTTAAAAATATATGCAACAATACTGGTTAGCTGTTTCGTCGGGCAAGCCTCGGTATCACTTAGGTAGCCATCAAATTCAACAAGATACGCTTCTAACAAATCTTCAAACATCGCTTCGACCAAGCATTGCTTGTTAGGGAAATGATAGGTTAAGTTACCAATACTAATTTGCGCCTTCGCCGCCACTTTTCTAATCGATAACGCGCCATAACCCTCTGTCGTAAATACATCAGTTGCAGCGGTGATAATTGATAAATAGGTTTCTTTACCACGTTCATATCTAGTCGTTCTTGGCATTGTTTTTTTTGTCATCAATATTATTCTCAATCTATTTATTATTCAGTAATTTATTTGTTTCCTGTCCATTCACTAACAACTCGCATGTTAATTTTATGTTGCTTTTTTGTTCGCCCTGTGTAAATTTAATTTAGGACGACCGAACTAAAACAGACCTTACCCACATAATATCACTATTGGGACATGGCTAAGACTGTTTGTTGTCGTTGTTATAAATTGGGATTAATTTAAGTGCCTCACTTCACTTAGTTAATCTTCTTTTTTAATCTGAATTTAGGACGACCGAACTATGTTCAATTTGATTGTATTAGCAAACAGAACCCTATTTAAGGTTCTTTTACTAGCAAGTTTCACGCTGCAAGCCGCAGATCTAGAAAATGAAACAATGGGCAAGATAGAAAAATTACCCATTAAGTATCCATCTAGCTGGATTTTTGCACATGACCCAAACTTTATTTCTCTCACCGAAGGCAAGGTTATACTTGTCGATGTCGGTAGCGTTAACAAGCACTACAAGGGCACAATCACTTCAGCTCAATTTGGCAGCTTTATTGCTTCAAGCTCGCGAAATGAGCTCTACTCGACCGAAACCTTTTACAGTAGAGGTACCCGAGGAAAACGCACCGACGTCTTAACCATTTCCGATAAAGACAATTTAGCGGTTATCGCTGAGTTAATCCTACCCGGGGGCAAACGCGGCCAAGTTGTTACCGAGAAAAATTCGTTACAGTTAGTTGATAACGATGACTTTCTATTAGTATTTAATTTTACCCCTGCCGCTTCTATATCAATCATTGATGTTGAGCAGCGAAAAATTTTAAATACCATTGATATCCCCGGCTGCAGCCTGATTTATCCAACCGGCCAGCGCGGTTTTAGCAGTTTGTGTGCTGATGGTGGCCTACTGAGTTTTCAGTTTGACCGTCAAGGAGAAATTATTGAGCAGTTTACGATCCCTCCATTTTTCGACGCTGCCAGCGATCCTCTGTTTGAAAAGAGTGTCTACATTAATGATACGGCTTACTTCCCAAGCTTCCTTGGAAAAATGCAACCGATAGATTTTTCTCAATCACAACCAAAAATATTACCCACTTGGTCATTGGTGACAGACAGCGAACGTCAAAAAAACTGGCGCCCTGGCGGTTGGCAAATTAGTACCAGTCACCCCGACGGACAAATTTATATCTTGATGCACCAAGACGGATATAACGGTAGCCATAAAGATGGTGGCACTGAAGTTTGGGTATTTAACGCCAAGAGCCACAAAAAGATAAAAACAATATCGTTAAAAAACCATGGTGTATCAATTGAAGTGACCACAGGTGAAAAACCTCTGTTGGTCGTGACTAATGCAGACATGAACCTTGATGTTTATAGCGCACAAAACGGTAAACACATTCGAATGATTGGCGCGATTGGCGTGATGCCCATTGTACTTCACGCCACTCAATAAAGGAGAAGATTATGAAGTTGTTCGATAAATTATTGACCAAGAGTTTAGACAAAAGAGTCGAAAACTCAGCACGTAAAGTTGCTCAGCTCAGTTCTCGTCGCAGCTTTATTACCAAACTAGGCGTTGGGTTAGTCGGGGTCAGCAGCATTCCTTTATTACCGGTCGCCAAAGCCGCTGGCAGCTCAGGTGCCTCTGGCGGTTATCCAGGGGTTGCCGGGCAAACAACCGGCAATGACAATGATCCCGGCGATCCAACGAGTTGCGATTACTGGCGCCATTGTGCCATCGATGGTTTCTTGTGCTCATGCTGTGGCGGCACCACTTCGTCTTGCCCCCCAGGCACGGAAATGTCACCGATTACCTGGATTGGTACCTGCCTTAATCCGGCAGACGGTAAACACTACATTATTTCTTATAACGATTGTTGCGGCAAAACTTCGTGCGGACGTTGTTTATGTAATAGAAATGAAAATGACAAACCGATGTATCGAGTATATGCCAACAACGATACCAATTGGTGTATCGGTAGCTCTAGTGAAACCTATGTGTGCTCAACAGCCGTTATTTTAGGCCTAGCAGCTGATTAAAGAGGTTTACATGAAAAAAATTATTGTTTTATGCGTCTTAATCATTACGACGAACAACGCCAACGCTGAAATCGAGCCTAAATCAGCACAAGTTAGTGTCGTTACCACCGCGCAAAGAGCCGAGTTTAATTATGCAATGAATTGCCGCGGTTGCCACGGACCAGAGGCCAAGGCAACTCATGCATCAGTACCCGACATGAATGGATTTATCGATCGATTTCTTGAAGTAGATGGTGGTCGTCAATACCTCATTCAGGTGCCTGGCGTTAGCCGTTCGGCCCTTTCTGATCAAGACACTGCCGATATTCTTAATTGGTTAATTCGAACGCAAGGACGCAGTAAAACAATAAAAAAACCATTCAGTGTGCAAGAAGTTTCAACGTTTAGAAAAAACCCTCTCGGTGCTAATGCCGCTGAAGTTAGAGCCGATTTAATTAAGAAAATAGAAAACCTAGCCAAGCCGTCATAGGCAAGCGCATCGATATTACCAATGACATTAAATTGATGATCTTGGTATTAACTCTTTCGGATCCAGCTACGGAAATGGCTGGCAAATTTAACATGAGCCAGCCGCGCTGGTCTGATGGGCGTTTTTACGGCAGTAATTAACAAAGGATAGATATTTATGTTAACTCAAAGCTACTTGTGTGGCGCAGCTAATGACCAGCTGATTTATCAAACCTTAGGTCAATATTTTGATCTGATTGTCAGTCGTTTTCCTGACAATCAAGCGCTGGTATCTTGCCATCAAGACATTCGGTGGACTTATCGTGAACTGCAACAACAGGTTGACCTTTTTGCCACCGGCTTACTAAAGCTAGGCTTAGAGAAAGGTGACCGACTAGGGATCTGGGGACCCAACAGCGCAGATTGGTTAATAACCCAGATGGCCAGTGCGAAAATTGGCGTTATTTTAGTCTGTCTAAATCCGGCATATCGCATATCAGAACTCGAATATGCTTTAAAAAAAGTCGAGTGCAAAGCGATAGTGACTGCGCCTAAATTTAAAAGCAGTGATTACTTAGACATGCTGCAACAGCTACTACCGGAACTGTCGCTATCACAGCCTGGCAAACTAAAGTCTGCGTTATTACCTGAGCTACGTCTCGTGATCCGAATGGGGGATGAAATCAGCCCGGGCATGTTCAATTTTAGCGATGTTGCGGCTTGCGGGACCGAGCAGCAGCACCAACAAATGGCTAAAATACAGCAGCAATTGTTGCCCGACGATCCAATTAACATTCAGTTTACCAGTGGCACCACCGGCTTTCCCAAAGGTGCGACTTTAAGTCACTGTAATATTTTAAACAATGCCTACCTTTGTGGGGTCGGCATGAAATTTAGCGATCAAGACCGGCTTTGTATTCCCGTGCCACTCTATCATTGTTTTGGCATGGTGCTGGGCAACCTTACCTGTATTACGCATGGGGCAACCATTGTGTACCCCAACGACGCTTTTGATCCCTTGCTTACGCTAAAAGCATGTGAGCAAGAGAAATGCACCGCCTTACACGGTGTGCCAACGATGTTTATTAGTGAACTTGATCATCCTCAATTTTCGTCTTTTAACTTAAAAACATTGCGAACAGGCATCATGGCTGGCGCCCCATGCCCGGTAGAAGTAATGAACCGAGTGATCAAGCAAATGAATATGAGCGAGATATTAATAGGTTACGGACAAACAGAACTTAGCCCGCTTAATCACTTAACGCTACCACATGATCCGATCGAAAAACGAGTCAATACAGTAGGCCGGGCAGTACCAAGGATCGAGGTAAAAATTATTAACGATGAGAATCACGTCGTTGCCATTGGCCAAAAAGGTGAAGTTTGCACCCGTGGTTATTCGGTAATGAAAGGTTACTGGAATGATCCCGAGCAAACGGCAAAAACTATCGATGATGCAGGATGGTTACATTCTGGCGACCTCGGGGTAATGGACGCAGCAGGTTACCTGACAATAGTCGGTCGGATAAAAGACATGGTGATCCGCGGCGGAGAAAACATTTATCCACGTGAGGTAGAAGAGTTTTTATATAGCCACCCCGATATTCAGGAGGTACAGGTTTTTGGCGTGCCAGATATACATATGGGCGAAGAGATCTGTGCTTGGATAAAAACCAAAGTGAGTAACACCCTAACCGGCGAGCAAGTCAGAACCTTTTGCCAAGGGAAAATAACCCACTATAAGGTTCCCCGTTATATCGAGTTTGTGCAAGATTATCCAATGACGGTAACCGGTAAAATTCAAAAATTTAAGATGCGTGAAACGATGATACAGCAACTAAAAAATAATCAATAAGGATTTATTATGTCTATATACTCATTACTAATCGACGGTGAACTTGTACAAAGCAGCGAGCAATTATCAGTCATCAATCCAGCAACTGCCGAAGTGTTTGCCACTTGTCCCAAAGCGACACCCGACTTAATTGAGCACGCGGTAACTCAGGCAAAAATAGCTCAAACAACTTGGCAATTTAGTGATATTTCAGCCCGACAGCGAATGATCCTTCAGCTGGCTGATAAATTAGAACAACATGCCGATGAACTCGCGTCATTAATCACTCAGGAACAAGGCAAACCACTAAGCGAAGCTGCATTTGAAGTAAGCTACAGTTGCGTTTTCTTACGTGCCTTCGCTGCGATGACTCTGCCTGTTACTGTGCTTAATGATGATGCCGATAATCGCATCGAAGTTCACCGCGTGCCATTAGGGGTAGTTGTTGGTATTGTCCCTTGGAATTTTCCGCTGATGATTGCCGCTTTTAAATTAGCGCCAGCGGTACTTGCCGGTAACAGTTTTATTTTAAAGCCAGCTGCCACTACCCCACTAAGCTCACTTAAGCTTGGTGAATATTGTCAGCAAATATTTCCTGCCGGCGTGGTCAATGTGTTAACCGACAATAACGACCTTGGTCATTTATTAACGGCTCATCCTGATGTCGCTAAAATCAGCTTTACTGGATCAACAGTAACCGGTAAAAAAGTGGCTGCGGCTGCCGCACAAAATTTAAAACGTATTACCCTCGAACTTGGTGGCAATGACGCAGGCATCGTACTTGGCGATGTTGATCCGAAAAAAGTTGCCCCGCTGATTTTTCACAGTGCCTTTATGAATGCCGGACAAGTATGTATTGCCTTAAAGCGTCTTTATGTTCATCGTTCTATTTATCAAGAAATGGTTACGCAATTATCGCTGCTTGCTAAACAGACGGTCGTTGGCTGCGGTTCTCAACCCGGTATCACTATGGGTCCAATCCAAAATGAAGCTCAATACAATAAGATAAAACTGTTGCTCGACACCGCTCATACGCACGGAACGGTTACAGCAGGTGGCAAGGTAATCCAAGGCAATGGTTATTTCGTTGAGCCGACCATTGTCAGCGAAATAACAGAAGGTAACATTCTAGTCGACGAGGAACCCTTCGGTCCGATCTTACCCGTGATGGTTTTTGATGATCTCGACGAAGTGATCAACCGTGCTAACAATACTAAATTTGGTTTGGGTGGTTCGGTTTGGTCAAATGATATTAAATTGGCGACTGAGCTTGCCAATAAGCTCGAATGTGGCACCGCTTGGATAAATCAGCATGCAGTATTTGGCCCATTCGCTCCTTTCGCTGGCGCTAAAGAGTCTGGAATTGGCGTCGAGTTTACTGAGCAAGGTTTACATGAGTTTACCCAATTAAAGGTTATCAATGTGGTGAAGTCTCTTGTTTAAGTTTCTAGGTTAAGTCTCTAGATTAATTCTCTTGGCTCAATATTTAACTCAGCGGTAATTTAGCC
Source organism: Gammaproteobacteria bacterium (assembly GCA_013214945.1). Classification (NCBI taxonomy): domain Bacteria; kingdom Pseudomonadati; phylum Pseudomonadota; class Gammaproteobacteria; species Gammaproteobacteria bacterium. The sequence goes on along the minus strand of JABSRT010000002.1, from coordinate 138,580 downwards.
GATTGAAGTGCTGCACAATAGTCCGGTTTTTAGTCCCGTTTTGTTGTGCAGCTACAATGAGTATTTATTAGCGAAAAAGCTAACTAATATCATAGCAAGATAAACATTTAAGTTAGGGTTTTAACACTGTCTCGCTCAACCAGGGCAGGTTCGAGCTTAATCACTTGATTGTTTTGTCGTTTGGTTTTTATTTTATCGAGCAATGTATCAACGGCTTGCTGACCTAAACGATGCTTAGGTTGATGGATAGTGGTCAACGACGGGGTCATGTATTTGGCTAAGTTAATATCGTCATAACCAATAATTGATAAATCATCGGGTACTGACAGTCCTTTTTTACTCGCGGCATTGATAACGCTTAACGCCATCATGTCGTTACAAACAAATAACGCCGATGGCAATGGCCCTCTGGCATACAAGGTAGCAAACGCCTGCTCACCACCTTCACATTCAAAATCACCAGCAGCAATCCAAGCCGGATTAATCGCCAGTCCCGCTTCGTTCATTGCCTGGGTAAAACCCGAATAACGTTGCTGGGCGGTCAGTTTATCGAGCACGCCGGTAATGCAACCGATTTCAGTATGGCCTTTAGCAATTAAATGCTGAGTGGCAATGTAACCACCGCGATGGGAGTTATCCTGTATTTTATCACAGGGAAAATGAGTCGGGCCCCAGTCCATCACTACCGTAGGCACGGGCTTGTGACGTTCAAACAAGTTAAACCCTTGGCTTTCTACTTCGCTGCACATTAATAACAGACCATCGACCCGTTTTTGCAACAAGGTATCAAGGTTCGCGTGCATCCGTGTTATATCGCCTTCGGTATTACACAAAATAAGCGTATAACCTTGCTCGTAGCAGCGCAATTCAACGCCCTTTAGCACTTCACCAAAAAATGGATTGGTTGAGGTGGTCACCAGCATGCCAAAAGTTTTGGTGCTGTTAATCTTTAAACTGCGCGCCAACGCTGAAGGGGCATAACGCAGTTCATCGACCGCCGTTTTAACCCGGGCTGAAACACCATCACTAACATAGCGAGTTTTATTGAGCACATGACTAACGGTCGACGTTGATACGCCGGCATGTTTTGCCACATCTTTAATTGTCGCCATAAAATACCCTTATTAATCAGACCAAAATAGCTAATACATTATAAAACAAGCTGGTAATAACTCAGCGCTAATTAACTGTGTTGTTGCAAAAAACGAATCACTTCGTCTTGTTGCGGAATAGATGTTTGTGCACCTTTGCGTGTTACTGATATTGCAGCAGCAGCGTGAGCAAAGACAATAGCGTCATCAAGTGACTTATCATTTTGTAATGCCACGAGCAATGCACCATTAAAAGTATCGCCTGCTGCAGTGGTATCGGTCGCAGTAACACTAAACCCTTTAACTTGCTGGCCTACGCCGGCTTGACTCAGCCAAACGCCTTCACTGCCTAAGGTGATCAGCACTAAATTAATGCCTTTGTCATGTAATACATTAGCGGCGGTTTGCGCCGAATCCATATCAACGACCTTAATACCAGTCAGTATTTGTGCTTCGGTTTCATTAGGGGTGATCATATCAACCAGCGCTAACAACTGATCAGACAATTGCTGAGCAGGGGCTGGATTTAACACCACTTGCGTGCCAGCTTGATGCGCGATCTTAGCCGCGGCTTCAATGGTGGCAATGGGTGTTTCTAGCTGCATTAATAAAATATTAGCATTTTCAATCAGTGCATGATGAGGTGCTAACCGTTGTGGTGTTAAACAACTATTTGCTTCAGCAGCAATGCAAATGCTGTTTTCTCCGGTTGCGGCTACTTGAATCATCGCGACGCCGGTAAGTTGGTTTTTTTCAACCATCACCGCATGAGTATCGATGCCATCCGCGCTAAAATCTTTAATCATTTGATGGCCAAATGCGTCATCACCAACACAGGCAATAAAGGCAATATCAGCACCTAAGCGCGCCGCAGCAACAGCCTGATTAGCCCCTTTACCTCCAGGGATAATGCGATAACCATGCCCTAGCAAAGTTTCCCCTGGCTGCGCAAAAGTAGCAACTTCAAGCACATGGTCAGCGTTTACGCTACCCAAAACAACTAACTTACTCATTTGTTAACCTTATCATCAGAAATAAAAAACGGCGGAGCTCTCTAGTCACACTTTATACCGCCTGACTAGAACGCTCGCCATCTTGCTATTACTTAGTGATCACTTGCAGTGATACTGGAATGCTCTTAGCAACAGTTTGACCTTTTAATACTTTGTCAGCTGTTTCGATACCTAACGCACCAATTAGTGCAGGCTGTTGGGCAATAGTTGCGCCAAGGATGCCACGCTTAACTGCTGCAACGCCGTCTTTAGTGCCGTCAAAACCAACGATTAATACTTTTTTACCTGATGCTTGTATTGCACGTAATGCGCCTAATGCCATTTCATCATTTTGAGCGAAAACAGCTTGCACATTTGGGTTAGCGGCTAGCATGTTTTCCATCACGTTAAGTCCTTTTGCACGGTCGAAATCAGCAGGCTGACTACCCAGTAATTCCATCTTGTTGCTTGCAACTGCTTGCATAAATCCTTGGCCACGCTCACGAGCAGCAGAAGTACCAGCAATACCTTCTAATTGGATTACTTTAACATTAGCGCCCAATGTGTCAGCAATATATTGACCGGCTAGTGCACCACCAGCAACGTTGTCAGAAGCAATATGGCTAACGACTTCACCACGGCTTGCACCACGGTCTAATGTTAGTACTGGCACACCAGCGCGATTAGCAATGCGAATGGCATTTGATACTGCATCTGAATCGGTTGGGTTAATTAAGATAGCTTTAACGCCACGTACCGTAAGATCTTCAACATTCGCTAATTCTTTGCTTGGATCGTTTTGTGAATCAAGCACGATTAGTTTGTAGCCTAATTCTTTAGCTTTAACTTCTGCGCCTTCTTTCATGGTTACAAAGAATGGGTTGTTCAAGGTAGATACTACCATCGCTAAAGTGTCTTGCGCTAAAGCGGCTGAGCTAACTGAGGCTGAAACCACTGCTGCTGTTACTAGGGTTGCTAACTTTTTCATTCGATTTTCCTTTTTTTATTGTTAAATCTGCTGCCACGACAATAGCGCCGAGGCAATAACAGATGGGGTTATTTATTTTTGGTATCGACTAACACCGCTAGCAGAATAACGACTGCTTTAGCGATCATTTGGTAATAAGAAGAAACGTCTAACAAATTTAATGCGTTATTTAAAAAGCCTATGATCAAGGCACCAATCAACGTGCCCATAATTCGGCCGCGGCCCCCAGCAAGACTAGTGCCTCCGAGTACCACTGCCGCAATTGCATCTAGTTCGTAGCCCATGCCTGCCGTAGGCTGGGCTGATGACAGCCGAGACGCAACAATTAAGCCAGCTAAAGCCGCTAACATGCCACAAATTGCATAAACCCCAATTTTGACCTTGTCGACATCGATGCCCGACAAACGCGTTGCTGATTCATTGCCACCTAAGGCATAAACGTAACGTCCAAATCGGGTATGGTTTAATAAATACCACACCGCGCCAAAGACTATGATCATCAACCAAACTGGTACCGGAAGTCCCAGTAAGTAACCGGTTCCGATCCATGAGAAGTCATCGGCAACATCAGTGAAACCAGTAGAAATAGGTCGACCATCGGTATACACCATGGTAACGCCACGCAATAATGTCATGGTCACCAAGGTCGCAATAAAAGCCTGTACCTTGCCTTTGGCAATAATCACTCCACTAAGAGCACCTAGGCCTGCGCCCGCTAATAATGCGATAGGCACAGCAAACATCACCGGCACTTCCATGCTGATTAATGTGGCGGCAAAGGCACCACACAGCGCTAAAATTGAGCCGACGCTTAAATCAATACCTGCGGTTAAGATCACTAGGGTCATGCCGACAGCGATAATGGCATTAACCGATGTTTGTCTTAAAATATTAAGAATATTACCCATCGTGAAAAAATTAGGGTTAAGAAAAGACACGACAGTAATCAACAAAATTAATGCGATCAGTGATTTTTGATCGATTAACCATGCTTTACTAAAAAGCTTGTTACCTATTAGCTGATTGCTAGTCGCCGCCTGCTGTTTTTTACTCATGGCCTTACCGCTCATTGTGCTACCTCATTAATATTTTTACCAACGGCGCACGCCATCAGTTTTTCCTGCGTTGCATGGTCGGCCATAAATTCACCGCTGATACCGCCTTGATGCATCACTAAAATACGATCACTCATGCCCAGAATTTCCGGCATTTCTGACGACACCAAAATAATGCTCATGCCTTTGGCTTTAAACTGGTTAATTAACTGATAAATTTCCTTCTTCGCGCCGACATCTACCCCACGGGTTGGCTCATCAAGAATAAGTACCTTAGGCTGAGTCATTAACCCCTTGGCTATTGCCACTTTTTGTTGATTGCCTCCGGACAAATTACCAATTATTTGCTCACGACTTGGCGTTTTTATATTAAATAAACCAATAAAATCTTCGACCGCCGCAACTTCTTTGGCATGATCGAGCTGAACGCCTTTCGATAGCTGCTTTAAGGCGCAAAGAGACATATTTTCTTTAACCGACAAGCCCAAAATTAAGCCATCGCCTTTTCGATCTTCCGATATATAAGCAATACCATTGGCCAAACCTTCGAGCGGTGTTTTCGGACAGATAGACTTACCGTCGATAATAACTTCGCCTGACTGACGAGCAAGCGCCCCGTAGATCGTTTTCATTAGCTCGGTTCGACCAGCGCCCATCAAGCCAGAGATCCCGAGGATCTCGCCATGATCTAAACTAAAACTAATATCATTAAGGCCAGGTGCGTTAAGGTTTTTCACCTCGAGGCAAGTAGTGCCATGATCCGCGTCAACCCGGGGATATAATTCGTCTAAGCGACGGCCAACCATCATTTCGATTAAGCCGTCTTCATCGATGTCGGTTACCTGGGTTTGGGCAATAAACTTGCCATCACGTAATACGGTAATATCGTCACAAATCTCAAAAATCTCTTTTAGTCGATGCGAAATATACACAACGCCACAGCCATCATTACGTAATTCCTTGATGACCTGAAATAACGATTGAGTTTCGGTCTCGGTTAATGCATCGGTTGGCTCATCCATGATGATGACCCGTGATTTAAATGAGAGCGCTTTGGCAATTTCTACCATTTGCTGCTCTCCTAAACTCAGTTCACCCAATAATTGACGCGAGCTGTGTTTAACATTTAACCGCTGCAATAAGGCATCGGCGTCCTGATACATTTGGGCCCACTTTATGCCGCCAAAGGCATTGGTTTTTTCACGCCCTAAGAAGATATTTTCAGCAATGGTCAGCTCGGGCAACAAGTTGAGCTCTTGATGAATAATACTAATGCCCACCGCCTGAGAATGGCGCGGACCATCAAAACTTACCACTTGGCCCTGATAATAAATCTCGCCCTGATCAATCGAATAAATTCCGGTCAACACTTTCATTAAAGTTGACTTACCAGCGCCATTTTCACCAAGCACAGCCATGACTCGGCCAGGGTAGACATTAAGACACGCATTATCGAGCGCTTTAACCCCTGGAAATGATTTTACAATGCCACTGAGTTTTAAAATTGGTTGCGTCATGTCAGTCCCTACGCTTATTTGTAGATAAATACACTTAGTTAGCCCTGCTAAAAAGCTACGCCTGATTGAAAAATAACATTCGCATAAGGGGTACATTCTCCAGTACGGATCACCGCTTTGCTCGCGTGAGTCTGCTGCTTAAATTGCTCATGGTCGATATAAGAGATCACAATTTTGTTATCCGTTAATGCTTGCTCATTGGCAATAACATCTAGCAACTGTTGATGCAGTTCAGGGCTGATACTGCTCAACTCTTTAGCTAATATCACACCCTCTATTTGCATCTCACTCAATACCGCTTTGACAGTCGCGATAAAAGTTGGCACCCCAGGGATAAGGGCAAGATCAATCCGTTGCGTTATAGCTGGGATCGGTAAACCCGCATCACAGATCGTAATTTCATCAGTATGACCAAGCCGTGCTACTAGGTGAGACAGCTCGGCATTAATGAGTGAGTTTTTCTTCATGGTGACGCCTTGATTATGATTATTGATGATCTACGGTGGATCCATCGTCCAATTGAGCTGAAACAGTGTTTCAACATCAATTACAACTGCCATCGAAACGTTTACGCAAACGTTTCGATGGCAAATGCGGAATATAGTACATAATGTGCAAAAGCACAAATAAGACGAGCAACAAGATTTGTTTTTTCGCTGACAAGGTCTTATTTTCGGCCCTAACTTTGCTATATTCTCTGCTTTTAGTTGTTACTAGCTTATTGATTTTACAACCTATCGCGTTTTCATGGCTCGGATCATGACTTTAATATTTAGTGATAAAAAAAGCCCAGTGATGACTAAGCAAAACTGGGCTTGTGCGATGATGTACCGATTAAGACCAACACTATCATTAAATCAACCTACGCCATCCGACTTCTTGTTATGTTGTCTAGTAGAAGAAGAGTGGTCAAATGGGTCGTGCGGCTAATTGCTCTGGCGTCGCATAAATAGTAATACCTTCGTCATTCAACCTTTCTAAATGACGATAAAAATCATTGCCGTCAATCGCCCACGAAGTTGACTGTCCAACCTGAGCAATCGTTAATAGCTCTTTACTGGTGAACTCTTGCCAAAAGTACTCACGAAGATCACTGCGTCCTTTATTATCAATGCGCCGCGGCAAAAAATCGATATCTAACGGACGGATAGGCACTTCAATCACCTCATTATTTTCGTTACGACATTTAAGCTGACATTCGGCCATTCGGACCGGCAAAGGAAAGTCATCAGCTAAGCTGTCTTCGAGCATATGATAAAAGGTGATCGGTCCCATCGATACACCCAAACCTAAAACCTTGCCTTTTAGTTCAAGAAATCGAGCCCAGGGTGAACCTTCACCAAAGACCGAAGGAGCCAAATGATGAGCTTCGGTGATAAATTTACTATTTGCCCCGATCGCAGATACAGAATGAGTGGGATGTAAACTGCGCTCAACTCCTGGGTATTTCAAAACAGCTTCAGGCAAGCGCCCAATATTAGTGCCATGTTTACGCGGGTCAAAGATATAATCTTCCATTTTACAGGTGGCATAAATAGTTCCGCCTGGCAGATAGTAGGTCGGAAATATAATGGTGCCCGATGGCGATACCACCTGATAAAGCGCTTCAATTAAAGTGCGTGGCCCTCCTTCGACATAACCCAAACTTTTTAAAGAAGAGTGAACAAATAAGGTATCGCCTTTTTTTATCCCTAATTTCGCAATATCTGTAATTAACTGTTCAAGCGTAATAGTTTTTGCGCTATTTTTTACTTCAAACTGGCGACGAATCCGATGTACAGCTTTAAGTACTTTTTTAACGCTGTCTTTAGTTAACTGTAACAATGCTTTCATTTTCATCAACCTTAATATCCATCATAGCGGCATCAATAAAAAACTTTGCGGCCCAGTTTAAATACTGGTAATTACCGTAAGCACCATCGAGCGGGAAGGCGCCTTTTACGCCACCTTGGATTGATTTGTCCCCTTGCACCACCATTGAGCGTCGAACATAAGCGGTTAAACGCTTAGCCGCCAACAACAACTTTGGATTAGCTTTTACATCATTTAAAATAAACAAACATGCGGCAATTTGACTGCTACCGGTTAAACAAACCCATTCAACTTCGGGTTGCCACTGCGGGTCAAACCGTCCGGCCAAATAACCATCGTCTGCTACCTGCTCAGCTAACGCATTGGCAGTAAGTAAAGCCGCGTCTAGTAACTGTTGATCCTTGCTCCACAGGTAACCCTCGATAACACCGCGCAACACATATCCAAGCGTATGAGTAAGCGGCGCCTGTGGCTGATCGAGACAGCACGAACCAAACCAGCCATTGGCGGTTTGCTTAGTTAGGGCCCACTTTACTTGCTTGAGTCCCGTTTCACCGTATAACCTGTCAGGCTCTATTTTTGCCGCTTCAAACAATCCCCAAGACACATGCGTTTCATAGGCTTTTTCTCCTGGAGCAGCATAGGGCGTGGCATGTTTACGCCAACAACCATCATCATCAATGGTCTTAACTAACCAGTCGCCAGCCATTAACATCGCCGCGCGATACTTATCTCCGACCTCGGTCACGCCGCTAACTAAGCCAATCAAAATTTGCCCAGTATTAAAAGTCACTGGCACAACGGGAGTCGCATCAATTTTTCCCGCCTGAAATCCACCACAAGCTAATTGAATATCGACACACCAATCAAGAGCCAGAATAGCACTTAATTTTGCTTCGTGATCGTTAAAACGTTGAGCGTATGTCAGCAAGGTCGGGATAATGTAGCCCGTCGTTTCAGGGTAAGATGTTGACCAACGATCGGTGACAAGATTAAAGTCTCGCGCATAACCGCCGTCATCTGAAGCAGAGCATTGCTGCGCGGTTTTCAACCACCCCACCGCCGCGATGATACATGCTTGGGAGCCCGGATCGGTCTGACTCAATCCTTGATGATCTTGCCGGCGTGCTGCGCGGGTTTTCATCGGCAATGAAATTTCAAATTCCAGTTTGTTTTTAATTGCTTTGATCTTTTTTAACATTACGGGTCCATCCTGTTTAAATCATCGATATATATATATTGCTTTTATCGTCCAATCCAATTGCAATTGTCGTGGCTAAAAGTGCGGCAGCTAGCAAAAAATTATTCACGTATGAGAAAATAGAGATATAAAGTATCTTCATTAATGAAAATACTAGCGTCAGAGAGCCTCTGTGACACTGCAAAAAATCAAGTGTCGATATAAAAAGAGTAGATGCGGTCATTGATAAAAGCAAGAATGTGCAATAGATGGTTGGTGCATTCGCTATCGTTACTAAACGAAATGATGTTCTCTGGCTAAGTTAGAAAAACGAGTATAAGACGCTCGCGAAGTTTCAACATCGAGATTAGACTAATGCAGCAGCATATTGCACAATAATAGCAAGTGATACCATTTTGATTAAATAGATGATTATTGTTCAGAGATAATAGAATATGCTGTGCTAAGCTGTGGGCGTTTATATTTAAGACTAAAACGACAAAAGCCCGGCCATGACTTAACATAACCGGGCTTTCTAAATGTGGCAGGGGTGGAGAGACTCGAACTCCCAACCATCGGATTTGGAATCCGCTGCTCTACCAATTGGAGCCACACCCCTGCGAACGAAATGAATTATACATAAGGGAACTTAAAGGTAAAGTTCTTTTATGCTTAAATTACATCAACCGCCGATAATTCAGCCAGTTCGTATAAAATATTGGCGGATCGGCGGTAATATAATGCTTAATGATCGCTCAACGCGACTTTAGTGCCTAAACCAAGCAAGATAAAACCAGATCCCGCTTCAATGCCTCTCGCGTACTTCAACGCTTGGGCATTATTAAACATAACATGGCCCAAACACGCATAAACAACATTACAACCAGTCGCTAACACCGTAAATAACAAACCAAGCACCACCAATTCTTTAGTCGCCGTCGCTGACGTTATATCAATAAACTGCGGTAAAAAGGCTAAAAAGAACATTGCTACTTTCGGATTAAAGATACTAACAATAACCCCCTGCTTAAAAACATTTTGGCTGGTGCTGTCGTTGACACTGTCTTTAGCGATAAAGCTAGATTGGCCACGATAGGCGTTGAGTATTGATGAAATCCCTAAATACAATAAATAGGCCGCGCCGATATATTTAACAATGTTAAACAGCAAGGTCGAGCTGAGGATTAACGCCGACAAGCCCAAGACTGCAGCTACCGTATGCAGCAAGTAACCAACGCCTAGGCCTAACGCAGCCTCAATACCTAATTTTAGCTGCCCTTTCATGGTATTTGACACAATATAAACAACATCGGGACCGGGAATTAAGTTAATTGATAATGATGCCAGTCCAAACACCAGCAACGTATTAAGATCCATATTGTCTCCGAGTAAATACAAATTGTGCTCTTTAGGGTTAGTCTAAATAATCACCGTATAATCCGCAACTGTCACGGCAGAGCGTTTTAAATATAACGCAGGTATTGGTCACGATATCGGTGCATGTGGAGTAAACCGTATTTTTCATGGACGAAAAATTGAACGTCTACAGACATATTCACCGCGAGTTTACGTAATATGCATCTAAATTATATTGCGCTTGCCCTGCCGCAACTGTCATTGCTGGCTGGATTAATGACCTTTTGAGACTTTATTTTCGTTACTACTCGCAAAGATCACACATGGGTATTTCTTTTAGGATCACATGCCTCTAAAATATCAGCCTTATTAATATGAGGTAGCTAATGACGATTCAACAATGCGCGACAAGCCAACAACAAACCAGCCACAATGATACCCGGATTATCGCACTAATGGTGTTACTGGTGTTATTTAGCCCGTTGGCGATCGACATCTATCTACCGGCGCTGCCGCAAATTAGCCAAGACTTAGGTGTGTCAGCGACTTTAGCGCAAGATACTATTACTTGGTTTATGTTCAGCCTTGGTTTTGGGCAGCTATTTGCAGGCCCTTTAGCCGATCGTTATGGCCGCAGGCCCATCGCTTTAGCAGGTATTGCAATTTATGGTCTTAGCTCATTATTAGCTTGGTATGCCCAACATATTGAGCTAATGCTAACAGCCCGAGTTATTCAAGGGCTCGGCGCTTGTGCGACCTCGGTAGCCGCTTTTGCTGCGGTTCGCGACAGCTTTGGCGCCAAGCGCAGTGGTCAAATGATCAGCTACCTTAACGGCGCTATTTGTTTTATTCCGGCCTTAGCCCCAATTTTTGGTGGCTGGTTAACTCACCAATTTGGCTGGCGCTCTAACTTTAGTTTCATGGCTGCCTTTGCGCTCGTTAGCTTGGTCATCATTAGTGTTTACTTTAAAGAAACTCGCCCAGCCCATACTAATACTCAAGGTCGCTTGATTAGTCTTAGTCGCTACTTTAGTGTACTTAAACACCCTATATTTATTTTTCATGCTTGTTTATGCATGTTAGCGATGGCTGTTATTTTAGCCTATGTTACTTCGGCTCCAGTATTGTTAATGATTGAGCAGGGATTAACGATGGCCCAGTTTACGGGCTGGTTTAGCCTTAACGCCTTCTTTAATATTATCGCGTGTTTTACCGCCCCGGTGTTCATGGCCAAGTACGGTTCTCGCCCAGCATTAATTCTAGGTTTAAGCGTATTAATATTTTCTGGCTTGCTGATGTTTGGTTTAAGCGGCATCAACGAACCCTGGGCCTTTATGGTACCAATATTTTTCTCATCAATCGGCTTTGCTTGGACCTTGGGTTCTGCTGCGGGTACCGCATTGGCACCCTTTGGTGACAGAGCCGGTACTGCCGCGGCATTGTTGGGATTATTTCAAATGAGTGGCGCGAGTGCGATTGTTGGTTTATTACAGCGATTGGACATAAGCCCGGTGATGTTATTGTCATTACTGATGTTTTCTTTATTACCGGGTTTACTGATTTTGTTGTCTGAACAAGGACGGCAATGGCACCTGATAGAAGATTAAAGTAACGGCTGCTAACTTTTACAGCGTAATAAAACCTCAACATCGCCTTGCTGGCGGTGCAGCCCGAAATAACGAATGTTCGAGCGGGCGACCGACAAAGTGTCGAGCCTTAACACTTTAGAACCATAGGTCACTGGCACAAATTGCAATGCCAGTGCATCTTGTTCTTTGACCACCGACAAGACCAGATAAGTCGGATCCCATGCCACTGTCGCGTCAAATTTCTGCGCCAAGCTGCTCGCCTGTGACTTGGTCGTCTCACAAGTCACTTTATTGGTTAAGGCATCGACCTGTGGCCAGTTTCGATAACAACCAGTCAACGCCAAACTTGCCAACACCACGTAACACGCTCTAATCATTGTCATACTCTATGTTTGTTACTGTTATTAATACTTAATATTAAGCCTTAGCAGCAGCCGAGGCAATCAATTGTATGCCACGCATAAAAAAGCCGCGGCTTACCAGCAGCGGCGACTTTCAACTTAGCTAAATTAACTGCGCCTTACACTAAATCTAGTGCTTGGCTCACATCGGCGATAATATCTTCAATGCTCTCAATACCGACTGAAATACGGACTAAGTCGCGGCTAACACCCGCTGCCGCTAATTCTTGATCATTGAGCTGACGGTGCGTAGTAGATGCCGGATGACAGGCTAATGATTTAGCATCGCCAATATTGACCAAACGTAAGATCATCTTGAGGCCATCAATAAATTTACCGCCGCCTTCAAGACCGCCTTTAAGGCCAAAACTTAAAATTCCAGATGCTCGGCCACCAGTAATTTTCTGGCACACCTCATAATATGGACTATCGGGTAATGCGGCATAATTTACCCATTCTATTTTTTCGTGGCTATTCAAGTAGTGCGCTAGCGCCATCGCATTTTCACAATGACGATCCATCCGTAAACCTAAGGTTTCCAGCCCCTGCAAAATTAAAAACGAGTTAAAAGGTGAAATAGCCGCACCAGTATTTCGTAGCGGTACTACGCGACAACGACCAATATACGCCGCTTCGCCTAAGGCTTCGGTATATACCACGCCATGATATGACGGATCGGGTTCGTTCATCATCGCAAAGCGTTCTTTGTTGGCCACCCAGTCAAACTTGCCAGAGTCGACAATAATGCCACCAATAGAGGTGCCATGACCGCCAATATATTTGGTTAATGAATGAACCACAATGTCGGCGCCCAGTTCAAACGGTCGACATAAATATGGGGTCGCCACGGTATTATCAACAATCAATGGCAGGCCATGTTTATGAGCAATTGCTGCTAATTTTTCAATATCAACAATGTTGCCTGCTGGGTTGCCGATCGATTCACAAAATATCGCGCGGGTGTTGGCATCAATCGCTCGCTCAAAACCGTCAAAGTCATCAAACGAGACCATTCTCACGTCAATGCCTTGCTTGGGAAAGGTATGAGCAAACAGGTTATAACTGCCACCATAAAGCTGGCTAGTGCTGACAATATTAGTGCCCACTTCGCAAATACATTGAATAGCGTAAGTAATAGCGGCCATGCCCGACGCGACAGCCAACGCACCAATACCGCCTTCCATTGCAGCGACTCGTTGTTCAAGCACACTGCTGGTTGGATTCATGATTCGGGTATAAATATTACCGGCAACTTTAAGATCGAATAAATCAGCGCCATGCTGAGTATCGTCAAAGGTAAAAGATGTGGTCTGATACAAGGGTACCGCGGCAGCCTTGGTGGTTGATTCTGACTCATATCCATGGTGTAGTGCTAACGATTCTAACTTCATTATAATCCCTCTAATGTTAAGTTTTATCTTATATTATTGTCAGCCAATCTTAACTTGCCCCAATCAATAAAACACTATACTAAATGCTTATATTTCAACCTTTACTATTAAATTGCGTTGCAACCCATTCCTTAACCTCGGCAAAGCGATAACGTTCGAGCTGCGCAAACCCCGTTAAAGAACGAGCCCGCAAGCGAGTGAATATTGGGGTTGGCAAGCCACACAAAAACCGCGCCAACAATACCGCGCTAACTTGCTCACCGAGCTTGTCACTGATCGCTTGAGTTAATTGGCTAAAGTTTAACTGTGCTAATGGCGGTAGCTCTGGCGCCGGCGGCAGTTGAGCCACCAAACCAGCACACGTTGAGCAATGACCACAGGCTTGGGTAAGTCGAGAATCGGCAAAGTAATGGCATAACTGCTGCGACAAGCAGCTATCACTGGCAAAAAAGGCCAACAATTGATGAATTCGGTCAATTTCGCTGGTTTCTTTATCAATAAAGCGTTTGGCCAGCTTAGCGGCAAGCTGTTCAAGATCAAAGTTCGATTCTAATACCTGATAAACCTGAGTCAGCTGTTTAGTTTGCAGCTCAATCAATCCTTGCTGATCCATATAATCAAGCGCACTAACCACTCGGCTGCGCTCACTGGCATATTGGCTATTAAGGGTATCGAAATTAACCGTAGCCCAAAGTTTTTTCTTGTCAGCACTGTCGAATATAGCGCGTACAAAGTCAGCGCGCTCGCCCTTAAATTGATCCACAATTTGCGGCTGTGCCACTAATTGTTTGTATTTATACTCGGCAAAGTAATTATAAAGCGGTTTAATCACCCCTAGAATTTCTAAATATACCAATAACGTTTTCAAGCTTAGCAAACGAATATTAGCCGCGCTAGACAGGCTATGATCGATAACTTCCCATTGCTCTGACTGTTGGCTTGATTGCGCACTTGAGTGCTGCGCGATTTGCGCCAGCACGTATTTAATCGCCTGCGGCTCAGGGGTATCACCGTAAACAAAGTTCTCTAATACATTGATATTATCGTTATTGGCTAACACTAAGCACTGTGAACTGGCGCCATCACGCCCTGCTCGGCCGATTTCCTGGGCATAATTCTCAATTGATTTTGGTAAATCATAATGCGCGACAAACCGAATATTACTTTTGTCGATGCCCATGCCAAAAGCAATAGTGGCGACAATGATTTTAATGTCGTCCTGCATAAATTGCGCTTGAATATGCTGGCGCTGGTCACTGGGCATGCCCGCATGATATGCCTGAGCGCTGATACCACGCTGTGATAACTGCGCGGCGACCTGCTCTGCTGTTTGTTGCAACGTCACGTAAACAATGCCCGATTGCCCTTGATGTTGGCCCAGCCAATGCTCAAGCCTAGCTATTTTTTGGTCACTACTGACACCTTGTACCGCTAAATTAAGGTTGGGTCGGTAAAAACCAGTGAGCGTAATATTGGCTGGCGCAATCGCAAACTTACGTCCCATGTCACTGATGACTTTCGGGGTCGCTGTTGCCGTTAATAACAAGGTTTGCGCAATATCAAATTGTTGGCGATAGTGAGGTAATTTCAAATAGTCAGGCCGAAAATTATGGCCCCATTCTGAAATACAATGCGCTTCGTCGACCACTAATAACGAAATAGGGATCCGGGCCAAAAATTGACGAAAACGTTCATTGTTAAACCGCTCAACCGAAATCATTAAAATTTTGATTTGGCCCTCACGTACTCCCTGCATTACGTCATTGACCTCTTCGCGCGAAAGTGTTGAATCAATGCTGGCTGCACTAATGCCTTTGCTTTTAATAAACGCGAGCTGATCTTGGATCAGCGCCAACAAAGGTGAAACCACTAAGGTTAAATGCGGCAGTTGAGTCGCTGGCAATTGATAACATAAAGACTTGCCTGAACCCGTCGGGAATATCGCCGCGGCACTATGCCCTTGCAGTATCGCGTTAACCACTTGCTCCTGACCGGGACGAAAGGTACTAAAACCGAAATATTGCGACAATAATTGTTCTGATGAGTGTGACATGATGTTAGATCCTAAAATTGCGCGACAGGGTTTAAATTGGTGATATTAAAACAGCGATAGCCGAAAATAAACTGAACTAAGTGATGCGATGTTATACGACAAAAGGCAAGACCGCCGTTTATTTAGAGGGTAATCCACAGCTACCCTACCATTAAACGACGACTTTACATGTGATTGGTTACTACCAAAACCAGCCTGAGCTCGGTAAGTTGTCTTTGCACTTACGATACTGTCCCGCGTAACGTTTAGCACGTGACTGTACTTTTTTGGCCACTTTTTTTAGCCAAGGTTTTTTGTTGTAAGACTTGCGACGGTAACCGCCCCAGCCTTCATGATAATTAAGATACTGACTATAAGCGTTCCATTTCGAGACACCGTTAATTTTATGGCTTTGATACATATACCAACCCATAAAATCCATTGCGTCATCAAAGTTATCTCGATTGCCCCAGCTATTGCCCGTTGCTTTAACGTAATCGCCCCAAGTTATAGTTTTGGCCTGCGAATAACCGTAAGCCGTGCTCGGGCGTCCGTACGGAATAAAACCTAAAAAATAACGCATTGGCGGGCGCGCATCGGCTCGAAATGAACTTTCCTGATACATCATTGCAAATGGTACGTGCACCGGCACGCCCCATTTTTCTTTGGTGCTAATCGCGGCGTCATGCCAATCGGGCTTTTCATGAAAAATAGCACAGATATTTTCTGGATTAGCCGGCGGAGAGGTAGAACAACCACTAAGCAACAAGCCAACCACAACCAATAAAGCTAGCTTGCAGTGACTTATTTTTTCACTTAACACTCGAGTACTATGGTGCATTAATGCGATCCTTGCGTGGCCTAAACGTTATTTCACTGCTTACTTGGCAAAGTAATCGCTAAGAAACTGATCAATACTTAACGTATCTTGTTGTTCTAATTCTCGCTGTTTAACGATTGAGTCAACAGCCTGTTGCTCTAGCGTCTGATAGCTAATCGTACCAAAGGCCGCTTCGTTTAACTGCGTCTTAAACATCTTAGCTTGAGCGATGCCAAATGGCGTATTATCAAGATTTTTTTCCTGAAGCAGCGCCATTAACTGGCCTGAGTAAGTCGCTTGCGGATCGTTGATCATCGGCGATAGCTCGGCCAAACATTGCTGATACTGCGTGCCGCCAAGGTGATGGTCAAACAATTGCGCAATTGAACCCAACGCATCAAATAAGCGCTCCATCCATGCAGTTAAAGATATTTCACCTTGATCATCAGTTAACATTAATCCGGGCGCTCGCCCTTCTAAAATTACCCGATTAAGGTTGTCTGCAGTTTGTTGGCGTTGTTCTTGTGTCATCGAACTGTCTTGCCATAACAAGCAATGAACCAAAAATAGATCTAGAAAACGAATTTGAGTCTTGGTAATGCCAATATCTGAAAATGGATTAAGATCTAATGATCTCACTTCAATGTATTCAACACCTTGTTCAGCTAAGGCTTCAGAAGGTTTTTGACCTGACTTTGCCACACGCTTGGGACGGATAGGTGCGTATAGCTCATTTTCTATTTGCAAGACATTGCAGTTAAGCTGGCTATATTTACCATCTGTCTTAATCCCAATTTCGGCAAACTTTTGTGACGGCGTAGCAATGGCAACTTTCACTGACTCAAGATAGTTATCAATGTTGTTATAACAAATCGATAAATTGTCTTGCTCACTATTGGTATAACCTAAATCACTTAAACGCAAGCTGGTGCCAAAGGGCAAGTAATAAGTGCCTTTGCCTAGTTTTTCAAATTTATACGGAGTGTTATCTTGTAAAAAAGAGCCACACAATGCTGGCGAGGCGCCAAACATATAAGGAATAACCCAGCCTAAGCGATGGAAATTTCTAATTAATGAAAAGTAACTGCTCGACCGAAAATCAGCCTCGTCAGTTTTATCATCACAAAATTGCTGCAGCAGTGGCCATGCTTGATCAGAAAATGAAAAATTAAAATGTACCCCGGCAATAATTTGCATCAGGCTACCGTAACGGTTACGCAAACCTTCACGGTAAATAGTCTTCATTTGCCCAACATTAGACTGACCATATTGCGCAATCGGAATATCAGCTTCTTTGGCTATCACACAAGGCATGCTTAATGGCCACAATAACTCACCATCGATATTATTTAGGGTATAGCTATGAACGTCTCGTAAATGCCCAACCAGTTGATCAATGTCTTGACTAACTGGCGTAATAAATTCCAGTAAAGACTCAGAATAATCGGTGGTAATAGATTCATGAGTCAGCGCACTGCCTAAGGCACTTTGGTGCGGTGTTAAAGACAACCGACCATTATCGTCAATCCTAAGTGCTTCACGCTCAATACCGCGCTGAATACCAGTAAAAACCGGCGCATACTGAGGCGACTTTAGCGCTGAAATTTTATCTTTATAGCGATTTATCAAAATGATTTCTCTAAATTAATACTTGTCTTGTGACCAAGATATAACGGGGTTCGGCGACTTAATGAATACAATCACAAGACCCTAATTTTAAAAAGTGACTGTATCATTTGGTTAGCCGCTCAACAAGCGACATAACGACTACAGTCGTAAATAAACAAAAGCCAATATACTATAGCGGGCGGTTTTACCTAGGCTAATAAGCAACACACTGGGCCAGAACCTGAGTTTAAAGTAACCCGCTAAAACACATAATAGGTCACCAATTAACGGCAACCAACTTAATAACAACGCCCAAACACCAAAACGTTCAATCAGCTTGGCAGAACGTGAATTAAACTGAGCTTGAGCTAATTTAACTCGGCCTAAATAACCGACCCCATAACTGGTTAAAGAACCAAGGGTATTTCCTAAACTGGCGACAAAAACTAAACTATATAATAGCTCTGGCGATTGGGCTAGCAGCATCAACAATACCGCTTCTGAACCACCGGGCAATAACGTTGCCGCTAAAAAACTGGCGACAAATAAACCGAGTAGCTCCATGATTAATCCATCGTTAGTACGATCTTACCGCTGACATTAGCCTGCTCGATTAACATGTGAGCCTCGCTGGCCAGTTTAAAGTCTAGCTGTTTGACTATATTGAGACGAAGCTTGCCTTTTTCAACCAGTTCAACCAGCTCAATTAATTGCGTAAGTTCTGGTTTTACTAACATGCCTTGCCCAATCGTGCCTTTAGCTGTGACCGAATTACAAACAGCGGCTGCGCTCATGGTAGGCACCGTCACTAAACGCTTAACTTCTCCTGCTAACGCTAATTGCTCAATCGCGGCGTCACCGCCAATTAAGTCGAGCCACAAATCAACATTTGTTAATGACTCAAATTGACTGAGCTCATGGTAATTAATAACCTGCGTGGCGCCAAGCTCGCTTAACATCTGATGATTATGAACACTAGCCACCGCAATAACATGCGCACCTTTCATCGCGGCTAACTGAACCGCAATGTGACCGACACCGCCAGCCGCAGCGCTAATAACAACAGTGTCTCCGGCTTGCAATTGGCCAAACTCAAATAGCCCTTGATAAGCGGTTAACCCTGCTAGCGGCAATGCCGCAATGTCGGCATTAATATCGTTGCCAACAGTGGTCACGTTGGCGGCCTGCGCTAAAACGTATTGTGCATAACAACCGGCGACCAGTGGAAAACCAACCATGCCGACGACCATATCATGCTCGCTAAATTCTGAAACGCCATCGCCCACAGCCACAACTTCACCATAGCAATCATAACCGGCAACAAAAGGTAATTTGTCCGCATTTTGCTGCGCTGCCCAGCCAAGCCCAGCGCGTGTTTTGACATCAATCGGATTAACCGCTGCCGAGCTTACCTTAATGAGTACTTCGCCTGTGGCTGGTAATTGCAACGGTCGCTCAATTAACCGTAACGTATCAGCGTCACCAAACTTGGTGATAGCCATTGCGTTATATGTTGTAGGTAACTCAATAAACGACATTAATTGTGCCTCTTGATAAAATTTTTGATAAAGTAATCAAACCATTCGCATCATATAATGGATTAATTAATGATTACACGAATATTTTTACTGCCCCTTATTCTCTGCTTGTTGTGGGCACTGTATTTAAAACAACATAACTGGAGCTTAGCTCAGGGGAAAAAAGGCTTTATCTACATTTTAACCTTAAGTGCAATTATCGGTGGCTATTTAAGTTTAATGTTGTGGTTAACCTAGATTTTAAAGTTGTGGGACACAAATAAAAATAGCTTCCGAAGAAGCTATTTTTTTTTGGTTAAGATTAAGCTCAGCGATTAACCACCGACTAGCGCCAGTAAAATACCCGCCGCGACAGCAGAACCAAGTACCCCTGCAACATTAGGCCCCATCGCATGCATCAGCAAGAAATTATGCGGGTTAGCTTCTAAACCAACTTTATTGGCAACTCGCGCCGCCATTGGCACGGCTGACACGCCAGCAGCACCGAGCAATGGATTAATGGGTGAGCTAGAGAAACGACCCATTAACTTCGCCATCATCACACCCGACGCGGTACCAATACTGAAAGCTACGGCACCAAGCGCTAAAATACCTAGTGTTTCAACAGTTAAGAACTTATCAGCCGATAGTTTAGAGCCTACTGCTAAGCCTAAGAAAATCGTCACAATGTTGATTAGTTCGTTTTGAGCGGTATTGCTTAAACGATCAACCACGCCAGACTCGCGCATTAAGTTGCCAAGACAGAACATGCCAACCAGTGGCGTCGCCGCAGGCAAGAATAATATCGTCGCCCCAAGCACCATCAGCGGAAAGATTATTTTTTCTTTTTTCGACACATGACGTAACTGCTCCATCACGATTGAGCGTTCTTCGTGCGTGGTTAAGGCTTTCATGATCGGTGGCTGAATTAACGGCACTAACGCCATATACGAATAAGCTGCAACGGCGATTGCCCCTAACAAATCAGGTGCCAAACGCGAGGCTAAGAAAATGGCCGTAGGACCATCAGCGCCACCTATAATCGCAATTGCGGCGGCATCGGCCATGCTAAATTCAAAACCGGGCACCAAGTTTAAGGTAATTGCCCCGAACAAAGTCGCAAAAATACCAAACTGCGCTGCCGCCCCTAAAAATAGCATTTTAGGGTTCGCAATTAAGGCACCAAAGTCTGTCATGGCACCAACACCCATAAATATCAGCAGTGGGAAGACCCCAGTTTCAATGCCAACATGGTAGATATACCATAAAATGCCACCTTCGTCGGTAAACCCTGCCATAGGAATATTAGCTAAAATAGCACCAAAACCAATAGGTAAAAGCAACAGAGGCTCGTAACCTTTGCTAATAGCTAAGTAGAGTAATAACCCACCAACCGCCATCATTATTATTTGACCGAGCTCGAAATTTGCAATTCCGGTGTCGTACCATAGTGTGATTAATCCATCCATAGCAACCTCTAACCTATTGTCATCAAGAGCTGACCAACAGTAACGCTGTCACCTTCTTTGATGCTTACCTGGCCAATAACCCCGCCGTTAACAGCACGGATTTCCGTTTCCATCTTCATGGCTTCGAGAATAATAACCACTTCACCGGCTTCAACTTGTTGCCCAGGCTGAACTAAAACCTTAAAGATATTACCCGACAGTGGCGCATTAAGTGGCTCGCCACTAGATGCTGCTGCCACGTTAACAGGGGCTGCGCCGGCTGCCATCGGTGCAATATTGCTAATGTCGCCACCTGCGGCAACTTCAACTTGGTAAACTTGACCATTAACCCGCACACTATAGCTCTCTGGCGTACCTGCAGCTTGCGCCACTGGTGCAACCGCTGTTGGTTCAGGTTCAGGTTCAGGCTCAGTACCAGGTGCAGGTTCGAATGCATCTGGATTATTGCGATTTTCTAAAAATTTCAAACCAATTTGCGGGAATAACGCATAAATTAATACATCATCGTCAATCTCGTCAGCTAGGGTAATATTTTTCTCTGCCGCTAATTTTTGTAATTCGGCCTTTAACGATTCAAACTCATCATCGATTAAATCAGCCGGACGACATGTTATTTCTTGCGCGCCGTCTAATACTCGCGCTTGCAACTCGGCATTTTTCGGAGCAGCAGTAGCGCCGTATTCGCCTTTTAAAACACCTGCGGTTTCTTTGGTGATCGTTTTATATCGTTCACCCGTTAAGATGTTGAGCACCGCTTGCGTACCGACGATTTGTGACGTTGGTGTTACTAGCGGTAAAAAGCCTAAATCTTCACGAACCTTAGGTATCTCAAGTAATACTTCGTCCATTTTGTCACCGGCGCCCTGCTCTTTAAGCTGACTTTCCATGTTAGTTAACATGCCACCAGGAACCTGCGCTAATAAAATACGCGCATCAACGCCACGTAAACTACCTTCAAATTTGGCGTATTTTTTACGCACTTCGCGGAAATAGGCTGCCACTTCCTCAAGCAAAACTAAATCTAGCCCTGTTTCATATTCGGTACCGTCGGTCATCGCTACCACGGTTTCAGTCGCAGTATGGCCGTACGTTGAGCTCATTGAAGAACAAGCAGTGTCTAAAACATCAATACCAGCTTCAATCGCTTTTTGATAAGTGGCCGTAGACAAACCCGTCGTTGCATGGCAATGCATTGAAATAGGCAAATCAACCGTCTGTTTAAGGCTAGTAACCAATTCATAAGCTTCAAAAGGCTTCAACAAACCCGCCATGTCTTTAATCGCAATAGAATGACAACCCATGTCTTCAAGACGCTTGGCCATATCTAACCACATTTGCAAATTGTGCACTGGGCTAGTGGTATATGAAATGGTGCCTTGAGCATGCCCACCAACCTTTAATACCGACTTAACCGCAGTATCAAGGTTACGAACATCATTCATCGCATCAAAGATCCGAAACACATCAACGCCACTCGTATGAGCACGTTCAACAAATTTAGTGACAACGTCATCTGCATAATGACGATAACCAAGTAAATTTTGGCCACGCAGTAACATCTGCTGGCGAGTATTGGGCATCGCTTTTTTTAATTCACGAATACGATGCCACGGATCTTCACCAAGATAACGAATACACGAATCAAAAGTTGCTCCGCCCCAGGTTTCGAGCGACCAAAAGCCAATTTTGTCGAGTTTATCAGCAATAGGAAGCATATCTTCCAAACGAAAACGAGTCGCTAACAATGATTGATGTGCATCTCGTAAAACAACATCGGTGAGGGCTAGGCGCTTAGACATAAAATATTCCTTAGTACTATTTATCTTGTGGCTTGCCACGAGAGTTACGATATTTATGAACGGCTGCAGAAATAGCGGCAACTACATTCGGATTAACTTGATTATTTGCTAGGCCGGGCTGATTCGCTAGGCCAGACTTAACGGGTGTCACAGGGGCTTCTTCTGGGCAAAACTTAGCCAAAAGTTGGACCGCAACCACGAGCAACCCAAGAAAAGAAAAAACACAAACCATGCCTAACAACATGATATTTGCTGCCATTCCTAACGCTTGCGATATATCCATAACTAATACCTTGCAATAAAAAACTACAACACGACAACATATTCAAACGTTCGATTGAATATTGATTCACGTAATGCTGCTCTATGCGGCCTCATATTGACTTTATATTCATAAAATACGAATAAAAACACAACATCTTAACAATTACGCAACAACAATTACATTTATAGGTAAACTTTATACCCGTAGAATTCGTTTGAATCAAGAACAATTGGTCAGACAACTTAACCAAGTTGCTCTAATTTAGCATTAACGCTGTAAAGAATTGGCAACAAAACGGCAAAAAACAGCCCAAAATAGACATTCTTTGATGATATCGAACCATTTTGGGGCATTAGTGACCCAATATGTCCCATTTCATTCATCAGGGTTATCTTCGATATAGACCAAAGATTATAGAGAGCTTAACGACAATAATTAGTAGAAGCCTAGGGAGGTTGAGGTATTAATTTTAACATTGGATCAAATTAAACACGGCTAATAGCCAGTTCGGTTATTCCAATAATAGTAAATGTATAATCTTGTGGTGCGTGGGTAGAATTAATTTATACCTGACATTCGATTTGTTTTTACATCAAACATCCATATCGATACTAAGATCAATGATTCTGTTCCCCTTAAATGTAGTTATGTGCCTGAGAAAGCAAGCTTGAGCAGCATGCTCTTACATGGATGTAAGATATTAGGGCAATGCATTTAGGCCATGGACGGGCATAATTAGAGTAATGCAGGAGCAATTACCGAGGAGCTATTGCCGAGATGCTGATCCAGAGCCCCGGACGTAGGCAGAACCCTAATGCCAGTGGCATTAGGAAGTCCGCAGCAGTAGCGATGGATTTACGGCGACTTGCTGTTCTAATGGCAACACTTTAGTACAACAGAGCCAATACCAATGGCATTAAATGATTGACCACTTGTACTTGTAAAACTAACGCAGAAGAACGTTGCCGACTAATAACGGGTTATTAGGGTTGATACCCTCTCATCAGGAATTAGTGCTGTAATAGGAGATTTCGAGCCGTATGCTCAATATTAATAAAATTAATATCACGATTATTGATCATAGAAATAATTACTAAAGAATTAACTAAAGAGAACTATAAATAATAAAAAGTATATCAGGGGGAATAAAGTATAACTAAGGAATAACTAAGGAATAACTAAGAGATAATAAAGAATAACTAGGGACTATACAAAAAGAAAGGAAGTGGCGCGCATGGAAGGAGTCGAACCTCCGACCGCCTGGTTCGTAGCCAGGTACTCTATCCAGCTGAGCTACATGCGCACTAATCATAAAAAACAAATGGCGGAGAAGGAGGGATTCGAACCCTCGATGGGATTTAAAGCCCATACTCCCTTAGCAGGGGAGCGCCTTCGGCCACTCGGCCACCTCTCCGGATGCGGCGTATAATACGGAATCCCCAAAATAAGTCAAACATTTTTATTAAGGTTTTTTCTAAGCGCTGCGATTTTGAACGTTTAGAACAAAATACACTCAATACCACCTAAAAATTCGAGTTTTACTTGGGGAAATCACAAATTACACCTAGAAAAGGTGCTACTGGGACAATAAAGCCCCAAAAACAAAAAAAGCACTATAAAGTGCTTTTCGATTAACCATCAAACGTTTTCGCTATCGGATGATTTCTCTTGTTGGATTCGCATGTAAATCTCTTCACGATGAACAGCGACTTCTTTAGGAGCATTGACACCAATGCGAACCTGATTTCCCTTAACGCCTAAAACGGTGACTGTAACTTCATCTCCGATCATTAAAGTTTCACCAACACGGCGAGTTAAAATTAACATAAACGACTCCTGTAACTAATTTCCGATTGACCCCGATTTTTAAATCGTATGAAGTATACAATACTCCATGCCCTAAATTATATATCTATATCAGAGCTTAAGGAGTAGTTTTTACGATTTTTTTAAATCTAATAATCACGCCAGAGCCTATGCCCACAAAGGATTTGACAATAAATCAACAATAAATTAATTAATATCATGCAATTACAGTAGAAAAGATCAGTCTTGCAACTTAATGAACCAGCAATAAGCTAACCTCAAGATTTGCAAACAAAGTAGCACGCATGCGCGTTTATTGACCACAAGTAATCACGATTCAGCACATTGACGTGCAAAACACCACGAACACTACAAGAATTACTGCCAAACTAACTCAGAACAATATCGAAAATTGTATTGCTATGAATGATTTGACTATCGCTACAAGCAATGACTGCAGCGTTATCGTTCGATTTAGAATCCATAGCTAACTAATTGACTCGCTAGCACAGAGTTCAGTACCGAGCTTAAATCTATCACTATGATCGTGCTTATACACGCAATCAGTCAAATTTCAGCTTGTCCAATGGTCACGGGCTAATAACAAAAAAGCCCCGATATTTCGGGGCTTTTTAAACACTAAAATGGCTAATTATAGCTTTTCACTTAACCAACCAGCAACGCTTGCAAGAGCAGCTGGTAACGCCGCAACATCTGAACCCCCAGCCATTGCCATATCAGGGCGACCGCCGCCTTTACCGCCTACCTGCTGCGCAACCATGTTAACTAGCTCACCAGCCTTCACTTTCGAAATAAGGTCTTTGGTAACACCACTGATTAAACTCACTTTGTTGCCTTCTGCAACGGCTAGCATCACAATGCCAGAACCGAGTTTATTCTTTAACTCATCGACCGAGCCGCGTAACGTTTTACTGTCAACACCTTCAAGCTGAGCGACTAACACCTTAATGCCATTGATTTCGCTAACCTGATCTAACAAACCTGCGCCCTGTTGACTTGCTAACTTAGCTTTAAGCTCACTAAGCTCTTTTTCTAGTTGACGGTTCTTGTCGACCAAAGCTTGAGATTTTTCAATTAAGCTGGCTGGATCAGACTTGATTACCGCTGCCGTCGCAGCAAGCTTGGTTTCTAATGCTTGAACATGCGCGAAGGCATAAGCACCAGTAACCACTTCGATACGACGAACACCGGCAGCAATGCCAGCTTCTGAGATAATTTTAAACAGGCCAATATCACCAGTATTGCTAACATGCGTACCGCCACACAGCTCAACCGATAATTCGCCCATATCTACAACTCGAACTTCATCACCGTACTTTTCGCCAAATAAAGCCATTGCACCGGCTTCTTTTGCCGCTTCAATATTAGTTACTTTAGTGGTAACGGCAACATTCAAACGAATGTAATCATTAACCAAGCGCTCTATTTTTTGTAATTTAGCGGCGCTAACACCTTCATAATGCGCGAAATCAAATCGCATCTTTTCAGCTTCAACTAACGAACCTTTTTGTGAAACATGATCGCCTAACTCTTGACGCAATATCGAATGAAGAATATGAGTGACCGAATGATTTAACGCAATATCATTGCGACGGGCAGTATCGATTGTCGCTGTGGCAAGCTCACCCAACTTAATTTCACCAGAGACCATTTCACCACGATGCGCAAAAACATGACCCACTTTGGTGGTGTCAGCCACCTTAAAGTGGCCACTTGCAGTTTCAATAATACCGGTGTCGCCAATTTGACCACCCGATTCAGCGTAGAATGCCGTTTGATCCAGAATCAATAACGCGCTTTGCCCAACACTGACAGACTCAACACTTGCGCCATCAATAATTAGATCTTTAATTTTTGATTGATTAACCATCTGGTTGTAACCAACAAATTCCGTTTCGCCTTCTAGCTTTAACTGTTCGTTATAATCGATACCGAAGTTACTGGCCTTTTGCGCGCGTAAACGCTGTGCCGCCATTGCTGAATCAAAGCCAGCTTGGTCAATCACAAAATCACGCTCGCGTGCAATATCAGCGGTTAAATCAGCTGGGAAGCCATAAGTGTCATATAATTTAAAGACTAATTCGCCATCGACAACTTTACCGTCAATGGTTTTTAATGCCTCATCTAGAATAATCAAACCACGCTCTAAAGTACGAGCGAACTGCTCTTCTTCTGCCTTTAACATTCTAACAATAATGCTTTTGTTTTTTTCAAGCTCAGGGTAAGCGTCACCCATTTGCACGATTAATTCGTCTACTAACTTATAGAAGAATACGTCTTGTGCGCCAAGGCTATGACCATGGCGGACCGCACGACGAATAATTCGTCGCAACACATAACCGCGGCCATCACTAGCTGGCATTACGCCATCGCTAATTAAAAACGAACAAGCACGAATATGATCGGCAATTACCCGAAGTGACTTATTTTTAAGATCATCAGTGCCAATAATCTTTGCCGCAGCGCCAATTAAATTTTCAAAAATGTCGATTTCATAGTTGCTATGAACACCTTGCATAATGGCAGCAATTCGTTCTAAGCCCATGCCGGTATCAACCGAAGGTTTCGGTAAATCTTCCATCGTGCCATCGGCCTGACGGTTAAATTGCATGAACACTAGGTTCCAAATTTCAATATAACGATCGCCGTCTTCTTCAGGCGTACCAGGAGGTCCACCAGGAATCTCTTCACCGTGGTCAAAGAAAATTTCAGAACAAGGACCACACGGTCCGGTGTCACCCATCGACCAAAAATTATCTTTAGCACCAATACGTGATAAACGCGCTGGATCAGCACCAATCTCATTAAGCCAAATTTGTTCAGCTTCTAAATCTTCTTCAAAGACGGTTATCCACAATTTTTCTTTTGGCAATTGCAATACTTCTGTTAAGAACGTCCACGCAAACTGAATTGCTTCACGCTTAAAGTAATCACCAAAACTAAAGTTACCTAACATTTCAAAGAACGTGTGGTGACGAGCAGTATAACCAACATTATCTAAGTCGTTGTGCTTACCACCAGCACGCACACAGCGCTGTGATGATACAGCACGATTATATGAGCGCGTATCACTGCCAAGAAAAACATCTTTAAATGGCACCATGCCAGCATTGGTAAATAATAACGTTGCATCGTTACCAGGAACTAATGAACCACTCTCAACAATTTGGTGCTGTTGCTTTTGGTAATACTCTAAAAATGCGTTTCTTATTTCGGCAGTTGTCATATGCATGCGGCTTTTCCTAAAATCGTTATATCTGGCTAATAGTAAAATCTAATAGCATAAAAAATACTTGTTATTATAAACGTCCGATGTGCAATTGAGCTAGTACAACCTGTAAAAAAGCTAACTTAGGGTCTATTTAGCTACGCAGCAAGATATTTAGAACAATTTTTGGATGAATACTCAGGAGGGGTTTAGGACAGTTGTTAATCATTCTTGACAGGTTTTTCGGTTTGTTCGCTCAATAGTGCTGGCTATAATGCTTATAGATATTAACTCGTGCGAAATTCGATATAGCCTGACTATTAATGAGAGCGGCTCAGGAAAAATTTGGTAGGCGTAACTTAGTAACGAGTTCTAGCGGTGAGTGTTCACGCCGAGGCAGCAACCGAATGGCTGCGGCCTCGACTTAAAGACTGATATCACTCACGTCTGTTAAAAAACTATTTTTCGCCATCTTTAGCGGCTGGCTCGATAGCATCAGGCTCATCAGTTGGCTTGATCAGTAACGCATCGCGTAACAGTTTTTCAATCTCATCAGAAATTTCAGGGTTCTCTTTTAAGAACTTAATGCTGTTCGCTTTACCTTGACCAATTTTACTGCCCTTGTAGCTGTACCAAGCGCC
The DNA here is from genome assembly GCA_013214945.1 of Gammaproteobacteria bacterium. Classification (NCBI taxonomy): domain Bacteria; kingdom Pseudomonadati; phylum Pseudomonadota; class Gammaproteobacteria; species Gammaproteobacteria bacterium. The sequence goes on along the minus strand of JABSRT010000002.1, from coordinate 110,022 downwards.
GGCTTTTTCAACGAGCTTTTCTTTTACACCCCAGTCAATAAGCTCGCCGTATTTTGACGTGCCTTCACCGTATAAAATTTGGAATTCAGCTTGTTTAAACGGTGGTGACACTTTGTTTTTTACCACTTTAACTCGAGTTTCATTACCAACGATTTCATCACCGTTTTTAACGGCACCAATCCGGCGAATATCTAAACGAACCGACGCATAAAACTTAAGTGCATTACCACCGGTTGTTGTTTCTGGATTACCAAACATTACCCCAATTTTCATTCGGATTTGGTTAATGAAAATAACTAAGGTGTTTGAGCGTTTAATATTACCGGTTAGTTTACGCAGCGCCTGCGACATTAATCGAGCTTGCAGACCCATGTGCGAGTCGCCCATGTCGCCTTCAATTTCAGCTCGTGGGGTTAAAGCGGCTACCGAATCGATAACGATAACATCAACCGCGCCAGAGCGAGTCAACATATCAACAATTTCAAGTGCTTGCTCACCAGTATCAGGTTGTGAAACTAATAAGTTATTGATATTAACACCCAACTTAACCGCGTAAATTGGGTCTAATGCATGCTCAGCATCAACAAAAGCACAAGTTTTACCTTCTTTTTGCGCTTCGGCGATTACTTGTAACGTTAAGGTAGTTTTACCTGAAGATTCTGGGCCGTAAATTTCAACCACACGCCCCATTGGTAAACCGCCTATGCCTAACGCAATATCTAACCCCAATGAACCAGTAGAGATCGAATCAATGTTCAGCGCCTTAGCTTCCCCTAGACGCATGATTGAACCTTTACCAAATTGTTTTTCGATCTGGCCTAGTGCGGCTTCTAACGCCTTGCTCTTATTACTGTCCATTGATGGCTCCGTCTGCATTCGATTAATAGTTTATGCGACCTAGTATACTGTACGATCATACAGTATCAAGTGTTTAGTTGTTTTTTTTTAACCAGTGCGATCACAAGCCTATGATATCGGCTATTTTGCTTTATTTCGCCTTTCGCTTAACTCGACAATAACGTATCCTTGCACAGTATTTTACCCGATATCATTTAAGCGAATAAAGCATGCAAAAAGCACCGTTAACACCTGAATCATTGGCCAATCATACGCCGATGATGAGGCAGTATTTGACCATAAAGTCTGAGTATCCTGACACCTTACTGTTTTACCGGATGGGTGATTTTTATGAAGTGTTTTTTGACGATGCCAAACAGGCCTCGACTTTATTAGGCATATCTTTGACTGCACGTGGTAAAGCCGGTGGTTCGCCTATCCCGATGGCTGGTGTGCCTTATCATGCCGTAGAAAATTATTTGGTTAAATTAGTAAACCTCGGTGTTTCGGTTGCCATTTGTGAGCAAATTGGCGATCCTGCGACCAGTAAAGGCCCGGTTGAGCGTAAAGTCGTACGAGTGATCACTCCTGGCACCATTAGCGACGAGGCCTTATTGTCTGACCGTAAAGACAATATTGTCGCCTGTGTCTATCAACACAATGAGGTGTTTGGGTACGCGACATTAGATATTGCCAGTGGTGAGTTCCTGATCTCAGAACTGCCCAGTGTTGAAGCCTTTGAATCAGAACTTCATCGTACTAATCCTGCAGAATTATTACATCCAGAGCAGTGGCACAAGATTGAACTAATCGAGAAACGCAGTGGTCTGCGAGCTTGCCCGCCGTGGGAGTTTGATTTGTCGACCGCCACTAAGCTGCTCAACCGCCAGTTTTCGACCGACAATTTAACCGGGTTTGGCGTCGACACGGCTAAGATAGCTTTAATTGCTGCGGGCTGCCTCATGCAATATATCAACGATACTCAGTTGGTTTCATTACCGCAAATCAACCAAATAAAACTGATTAATCTCGATGATTGCATCATTTTAGATGCTGCCTCGCGTCGTAATTTAGAGTTAACTCAAAATATTGCTGGCGGTTATGACAATACCCTTATTTCGGTTTTAGATAACACGGCAACTCCAATGGGCAGCCGCTTGCTGCAACGATGGATTCATCAGCCTTCGCGTAATCATCACTTAATAAATGGTAGATATCAGGCGATTGGCTCGTTGCTTGAACAACAAAACTTCGAAGCCTTGCATGATGTATTAAAACACGTTGGCGATATTGAACGCGTATTGGGCCGAATTGCACTGGGCTCTGCCCGACCACGCGATTTTTCAAAACTACGTAATGCCTTGGGCTTGTTGCCAACGTTTCACCAGCTACTCAATGAAAACGACAGCAGCCGCCTTGACCAATTACAAACCGATATTAACCAATATCCCGAGTTATTTGAATTACTCGAACGTGCCATCGTTGAGATCCCACCGACCTTAATTCGCGACGGCGGTGTGATCGCACCAGGTTATAATGAAGAACTTGATCATTGGCGCGCTTTAAGCCAAGGTGCCACCGAATATCTTGAGCAATTAGAGTTACGAGAACGCGAAGAAACAGGCTTAAGTTCACTTAAAGTCGGCTACAACCGGGTGCACGGATTCTTTATTGAAATTAGTAAGGCACAGGCGGTTAATGCACCGGCTCATTATATCCGTCGCCAAACACTTAAAAACAACGAACGTTTTATCATTGCTGAACTAAAAGAGCATGAAGATAAAGTCTTAAGCAGTAAAAGTAACGCTTTGGCACTCGAAAAACAGTTATACGAAGCACTGTTTGATCAGGTATTACCGCAACTAGCAAATTTACAACGAACTTCAGCCGCGATCTCGCAAATAGATGTGCTGACTAACTTTGCCGAACGAGCACAAACCCATAATTATCACTGTCCGAGTTTGCATGATGGTATTGGTATTAGCCTAAAAGAGAGTCGTCACCCGGTTGTTGAACAAGTCATGTCTGCGCCATTTATTGCTAACCCAGTTGAGTTAACATCACAGCGCCAAATGTTAATTATTACCGGCCCCAACATGGGCGGTAAATCGACTTATATGCGCCAAACAGCCTTAATCTGTTTAATGGCTCATATTGGTAGTTATGTCCCAGCCCGAGAAGCCGCCATTGGTAAAGTTGACCGGATATTTACTCGCATTGGCGCGTCCGATGACTTGGCCAGCGGCCGTTCGACCTTTATGGTTGAAATGACTGAAACTGCCAATATCTTACATAATGCGACTCAATATAGCTTAGTGTTGATGGATGAAATTGGCCGTGGCACCAGTACCTTCGATGGTTTGTCGCTAGCGTGGGCCAGTGCCCATTACCTCGCAGAGCAACGCTCAGCGTTAACCTTATTTGCAACTCATTATTTTGAACTAACCCAACTGACCGAGCAGTTGCCGCAAGTTATTAATGTTCATCTCGACGCGATAGAGTATGAAGATAGCATTGCCTTTTTACATCATGTTGAAGAGGGAGCCGCTAATCAGAGTTACGGTATTCAAGTGGCCCAACTAGCCGGTTTACCCAAGGTTGTAACTAACGCCGCCAAAGCTAAACTGCAAGAGCTAGAACTGTCACATACTCCCGCGACACCGCAGAAAAAAATCAAGCCAGTTGCTTCGCAGCCAATATTGAATCATCAAGTAACCATTGAGCAATTAACCGCTTTAGATCCCGATGAGCTTAGCCCTAAGCAAGCATTAGAAGCATTGTACATGCTCAAACAAAGTATGAAGATAAGCTAATCTAAACTAATAATTGCAAAAAAAGCCCCTTAACTAAATAGTTAAGGGGCTTTTTTTATCATCAAATGGCGGGTTAACCGCAGGGATTAACTACCTGCAGGGAACAGTGATTCCACTGATAATCCCTGACTTTTCAAAATATCCTGCATCCGTTTTAGTGCTTCAACTTGGATTTGACGAACACGTTCACGAGTTAAGCCAATTTCACGTCCGACGACTTCTAATGTCGAAGGCTCGTGGCCAAGCAAACCAAAACGTCGTGCTAGTACTTCGCGCTGCTTGGTATTAAGTTCATTTAACCAGCGAACCAAACTTTCGTTAAGATCATCGTTTATTGACGTTGGTTCTGGTGAGTAATGATCACCAGCGGCAATAATATCAAGTAAACCTTTATCACCTGAAGTACTAACCATCGAGTCAACCGAGGCGACTTTCTGATTAAGCTTTAGCATTTTACTGACATCACTTACTGGCTTATCGAGTTTATGAGCAATATCTTCTGCCGTTGGTTCATGGTCAAGTTCCTGAGCCAGTTCACGTGCAGTACGTAAGTAAATATTTAGCTCTTTAACAACATGAATAGGTAACCGAATAGTGCGAGTTTGATTCATGATAGCCCGCTCAACAGTTTGACGGATCCACCAAGTTGCATAAGTTGAAAAACGGAAACCTCGTTCCGGGTCGAATTTTTCAACAGCGCGGATTAAACCTAAGTTACCTTCCTCGATTAAATCGAGCAATGCTAAACCGCGATTGATATAACGACGAGATATTTTAACCACTAGACGTAAATTACTCTCAATCATTCGACGCCGTGCAGCAGCATCACCACGTAATGAAAGTCGTGAATAGTAGACTTCTTCTTCTGCAGTCAGCAGTGGAGAGAATCCGATTTCACTTAAATAAATTTGTGTGGCATCCAGCCTTTTTGAGCTTTCTTTTTCAGCGACTTTTGAAGTGCCAGCAGTTGTAGTAACTTTGCGTCCCATAATATGTTCTCCCTAAATAAAGCACATGGTAAATAGAGTGCTTCATTGTCCATTGATGTCGAGTTATCGTTTAGGAAGATAATTAGATGGGTTGACTGATTTTCCACGGAACCGAATTTCAAAATGAAGCATTACACGAGTTGTGCCCGTTTGCCCCATAGTCGCAATAACCTGCCCTTGCTTAATTCGTTGCTTTTCCTTGACAAATATTTTGTCATTGTGAGCATATGCACTAAGGTAATCGTCATTATGTTTAATAATAACTAACTTACCATAACCTCTTAATGCAGCCCCAGCATAAACCACTTTACCTGTGGCGGCAGCAACAATGTTACTGCCCTTCAATCCAGCTATATCTATCCCTTTGTTGCCCTGCTCTTGTGCAGAGTACGCCGATACTACACGCCCTTTCGCTGGCCAAATCCATTTGGAAATCTTTTTGGCTTTGCTACTTAGCTTCGAAGCCGAATATTGTTGTGGCGAATATTCTTGCTTGTTGGTTGAGCGTTTTGGCTTAGCTACATCCTTAGAATACCTGTCTTTTTTTTGACTATCAACACTTTTCCGCCATTTTTTTGACACTGGAGGTTTTTTTACTATAGGGACAGGTTTCTTTTTACCCGTTAGCGTTAACCAACGACCAGGATAAATGACATAAGGTGATGGGATATTATTGAATCTAGCCAATGACTTAGGGTTAATTCCGGCCGCGAAAGATATCGAATATAAGGTGTCACCTTTAATGACTTTATATTGAGTGCCAGATAAGTGACCAGGCCTTATTAGTTTTTTTGACGTTGAGATAGATGAGACAGGTGCTGGACCAGTGTTGTTGGCGCAGCCCGCAAGGTAGCTAAAAGCTAAGCTACAAATAACTACCTTAATAAAACGGGATACGTCCATGATAATGTCATCCGTTACTGAACATAAATAAGCGCTGCCACAATAATGGCCATTACTGTCCAACCAATGGCATCAATCCATTTTTTAAGCTGTTGCTCCATTCTGGGACCGCCCCATTTCATTAATGATGCGACCAGGAAAAAACGCAGCCCTCGACCAACTAGCGATACCAGCATAAAAGGCAAAAAGACCATTTGCATCACACCGGCAGTGATCGTAAAAACTTTGTAGGGTATTGGGGTGAAACTCGCGATAAAAATAACCCAAATCCCTCGTTCATCGAACCAACGTTCTGCTGTCGCTAGTTTATCTTGGTAACCCACCGCTTCAATCATTGGCATCACCAGAGAGTCATAAGCAAGATAACCCAACAAATAACCAATAACGCCGCCAGCCACCGAAAAAATCGTCGCTAATAACGCGTAGTACATTGCGCGATGCGGTTTAGCTAAAGACATTGGCGCCAACATCACATCAACCGGGATCGGAAAAAATACCGACTCGGCAAAACTCATCGCACTTAAATAATATGGTGACTTTTCATGACGAGCAGCTTTCATCGTCCATTCGTATACACGGGTAAAAATTTTCAACAAAGATCTCCAGCAAGTAATGGTACAAATTTAACCGCTTCAATCTGTTGCTGACTAAAACGATCTCCTTCTCGGGTAATTAACATCAACACTTGGTTACTTTCCCCAACAGGAATAATGAGCTGACCGCCATCACGCAGTTGCGCTAGCAGCTCGGTTGGGATCTGGGCAGCTGCAGCAGTAACCATAATGGCATCAAAAGGCCCCTTAGCTGCCCAACCTTGCCAGCCATCGCCATGTTTCATCGCGACATTATGTAAGTCTATCAACCTTAACCTGCGCTTAGCTAGGCGTTGCAATGCTTTTATACGCTCGACCGTAAACACTTTATCAACCAACTGAGCCAAAATTGCACACTGATAACCAGAACCCGTACCAATTTCAAGTACCTTGCTCAATGGTCCCCGTGCCAACAATATTTGGGTCATTTTAGCAACAATGTAAGGCTGAGATATGGTTTGGCCGTAACCAATAGGTAAAGCGGTATTTTCGTAGGCCTTAAATTCCAACGCCGGATCAAGAAACAAATGACGCGGGGTCGCCGCTATTGCGCCGAGCACCGCAGGATTGTTAATGCCATTATTTTTCAAGCGAGCAGAGAGTCGCTCGCCTTGCATATTAAATTTCAATCCGGTTTTATTCATAACTCAGCGGCCCAGTTCCTTAGTTTTTCAATCCGGTGATGTGCAGTAAGGTCGACCGTAATCGGTGTTATCGACACATAGCCCTGGGCTATTGCATGAAAGTCGGTACCCTCTCCTGCATCGTCTTCTTTGGCTAATGGACCAACCCAGTAAATGTCACGCCCGGCAGGATCTTGGGTTTTTACCATAGTCGTTGCTCGATGCCTAGCACCGAGTCGAGTCACTTTAATGCCCTTGATTTGATCAAGCGGCAGATCAGGTACATTAACGTTGAGAATTTGGTTGGCCGGTAATGGGCATTGCCCTAAATGACTGACAATTTTTTGCGCGTAAAAACCGGCACTATCATAATGAATGAGTGCTTTACCAGCGAGCGACATCGCCACGGCTGGCAGCCCCATGTAACGCCCTTCCATGGCGGCCGCAACCGTGCCTGAATAAATCACATCATCACCTAAGTTAGCGCCAGCGTTAATACCGGTCACAACCAAGGCAGGATCTTGTTCCAGCAACATATTTAGCGCCAGGTGAACACAATCTGTAGGCGTGCCGTTTACCGCCACAAAACCATTCGCTCGAGTGCTGGTGCGTAATGGATTAACCAAGGTCAACGAGCTACTTGCGGCACTACAGTTACGATCAGGTGCAATCACACTAACGTCAAATAATTGGGCCAACCAACGATGTAACGCCTCGATTCCTAAGGCGTCAACGCCATCATCGTTACTAACCAATATTCTCACATTAACTCCTAGATTTACTTAGTTGAGAGTAATCAACAACTTGACATATTTCACGTAAAACACTGGTCGCATATGATCCCGCTGGCAACTCAAACTCAAGTTCCACGGCGTTATCAAGTGCTCGCCATGCCATATTTTCAGGATATAACATTAAAGCTCGGCGCTCTTGCTTGAGGCCTGCATGCTCAAGACCAGCTGTTAACTCGCTATGAGTTTGCGCGATGCTTTGCTCAAAATCAGCAGCCTCGTCATGCGACGACAAGCGGCCTTTGCCCCACATCGGCGCGCTTAATATGACATCACGGGCGGCAAAGCGCTCGATAATCGTTTGATCATTTGACTCTGGCGTAAATGAGGCTTTACTGCCCGCTAACATCAGCGTATCACCCGTAAGTAACTTCTTATGCTGCGCGCTGGCGATTCTTTGGCTCACTATATCATTAAATATCAATGATCGTGCCGCAGATAAATAGATTGAACGTTTGTCTCTATTTTTTACTTTTTTACCGCCAAACATCACTAATGCCGCATCGATGTTATAACCGTCAAAACCAAAACGTTGTTGGCCAAAATAATTGGGAACCCCATGGCTTTTAATCTGCTGCAATCGTTCAATCAAGGGCTGTTCTAGGCTGAGACCTCTTAATATAAGCTTGAATTTATTGCCTTTTAAGGCGCCTCGGCGCAACTTTTTGCTGTTGCGCTCACTTGACAAGACCCGAATGTTTTCCGATTCAAGTAACGCGACATCGGGCGACTCAAGACCGGGTAATTGAATGCTAAAATATTGCTGGGTGATCGCATGGCGATCTTTAAGACCGGCGTAACCAATCACTTTATTACTGACATTGGCCCAGTGCGCTAATTCACGCACCACCGCCGTCGTATTCAAATTGGTTTTTTCGATGTGAAGAATGACATGCTCACCGAGACCGTCAAAACCATAACCTAAGTTTTCATTGACCTGAAAATCACTTGGCTGTGAACGAATAGTCGCCTCAACTTCAGGCTCACCGTGTAAATATAACCATTGTGGAAGTATCATTGCGAAGCGCCTTGAGTAGCTGAGTTTTTAATTAACAAGACCACGGCATGACAGGCGATACCTTCTTTACGTCCAACATAACCTAATTGCTCGGTGGTCGTAGCCTTAACATTGACTTGGCTGATATCAGCAGCTAAATCTTGTGCTATCGTTTGCCGCATTGCCTCTATGTGTGGTGCCATTTTAGGAGCCTGAGCAACAATAGTGAGATCTAAATTAGCCAATTGGTAACCTTGCCCACTAATTAACTGCCACACATGGCGCAATAAAATACGCGAATCAACGCCTTTAAATTCAGCATCGGTATCAGGAAAATGACGTCCAATATCGCCTAACGCACACGCGCCTAATAAGGCATCGCACAAGGCATGCAGTGCAACATCACCATCTGAATGGGCCACTAACCCTTCGCTATGCTCAATGTTAACACCGGCGATCACTATCGGTCCTGGACCACCAAATTTATGCACGTCAAAACCATGACCTATTCTTATCATTTTACTTCCTGGGTAATACGTTGTTGCTGAGCTAAAAAGAGCTCGGCTAAAGTTAAATCTTCCGCGCGCGTAACCTTGATGTTGTCACTGCGCCCGTCCACTAGTGTCACTTGATATCCGGCCCATTCCATCGCTGAAGCTTCATCGGTAATGGTTACTTTCTGCTCTAATGCACGTGCTAGGGTCAAACGTAAACTATCGAGATCAAATAACTGCGGCGTAAGTGCATGGTATAGCAATTGTCGGTCAACTGTCTGAGCAATAGTGCCATCACTGTTGGCTCGTTTCATGGTGTCACGAACCGCACAGGCTAAAATAGCACCACGTTTTTGGGTTTGCGCAGCTATCAACCGATCTAAATCAGTGAGTGTCAAACACGGCCTAGCAGCATCATGCACTAATACTCGCCCTTGCGCTGGCAGCGCTTGCAACCCTGCCAATACCGAGTCAGCCCGCTCACCGCCACCAACTACTGTGGTTATTTTTGGGTGCTTAGCAATGGTCAATGTTTCAAACCAGCTATCATCAGGCGCCAATACCACCACAACACGCTCTATCGACGGATGGTTTAATAACGGCTCAAGGCTATAATGAATAATTGGTTGATTAGCGATCGTTAGGTATTGTTTAGGCAATGCAGCCCCCATGCGACGACCGATGCCTGCCGCAGGCATTACTGCATAAAGTGCTAAGTTGGAATGTGGCTGTGCTGTCATATATTTTACTATCTTACTACTCAATAATTCTGAAAAAAACTTCGTCGGCTTTAACTAAGCCCAGTTGATTGCGTGCCCGCTCTTCTATGGCCGCTAAGCCATCTTTAAGATCGGCAATTTCTCGGTATTGCAGCTGATTTTTATGTTCTAGTGCTTGGTTCGCATCGGTCTGGCTTATTATTTCTTGCTTTAAAGTAACATAGTCTGGCCAACTGTTTTTGCCGAACCATAAGCGTTGCTGCAATAACACGAATAAGACAACTAAGATGGTAGTAAAAATTTTCATAAATAAGTTTATACCAATCCCATTAATTAAGTGATCTCTTGAGCTTGATTAAACCCATTAATCCTGCGTTGCTCTCATTCCTAATAGCTAGCTATTACTTAATCGAGCGCCTTGTCTAAATTAGTTTTCTCTACGCACAACAAGATCATACATTTATTGTAATTGGTATTATCCAATAATGCGTCGCTCTTAAATTTTCTGCCAATGTTCCTAATACTCATTGTATTAATGAAGTGAGCTATTTTGTAACAAGAATAAACAGATGAAACACTGGTTGATGTTCCTGACTGAACTTAAGCACCAACATCTATATCGGCGAGGCATTTATTTATATATAAAGCGCCAGCACCAAGTCACTGGTATAACTATTTACGGCAAGACTCTTCAGCCTTAGCCGATTTTTGCGCACCTACGTGGTCGCACTATAGAACATAAATAATCCAGCTATTATTTGCTTAGACCATGAAATACATTCAACTTATTTATGCAATAGGCACTGTATTGTGATCCTCGCCTAATATCATGCAAAAGCCAAGCACTAAATGACAAACTCTAACCAACGAGGCTTCAAATATTGTGAATCTCTAGATTAAGCTCTGTTAGACTATATTCTATATTGTGCTCGACACTTTAAATTTAATTACGTTAGGACTGACCACTATGAACTTCAACGACGATTCGGTATTAGTATTTTCAACCGACAGCGGCCGGATAACACCCACCACACAACCAAATCCAATCGCAAGCGGTGATGGTATTGTAAGAATTCGCCGCGAAACTAAAGGCCGTAAAGGAAAAGGTGTTATCACTATTTCAGGTCTGGCTCTTGATGCGAGTGCGTTAAAGAAACTCGCTAAAGATTTAAAAAAACTTTGCGGTTGCGGTGGCTCGGTTAAAGATGGCATTATTGAAATTCAAGGCGACAATCGCGAGGTCATTAAAGGGTTTCTTGAAAAGAAAAACTTTACCGTAAAACTCGCAGGCGGCTAATTGTCTCTCATTACTTTAAAAACAGACTGAGTTTAGGCCCATGGAAAGCTTACAAAATCATTTTTTACTTGCGATGCCAAGTCTTGACGATTCTTACTTTCATCGCGCCGTTATTTATATTTGTGAACACGACGAACAAGGGGCAATGGGGCTTATTATTAATCAGCCAATTACCCAACTAACCGTCAAGCAACTGTTAGAAAAAATAGAAGTAGCCAGCGACGTATTGCAGCCACAAAACCTCAATAGCCATGCATTCAATGGCGGACCTGTCAGTCCTGATCGTGGTTTTGTATTACACAGTCCGCAAATCCCGTGGGGCAGTAGCGTTCAGTTATCTGACGATCTGATGGTCACGACATCAAAAGATATTTTAGCAGTCATGGGTACCGACGCCTCTCCAAATAAATACTTAATGGCACTGGGTTATTCGGGTTGGTCCGCGGGCCAACTAGAGCAAGAGCTATTAGATAATTCTTGGTTAACCTTGCCTGCCGATCCAAGCATTATTTTTGATGTCTCCCCTGACGAACGCTGGCAACATGCCACTAAGCAGCTGGGGTTTGAAATATGGCAACTAAACTCTCAAGCAGGTCATGGCTAGGCGCGACACGATGTCGACGCCTGCTTTGGGTACAATCTAAATTACAATCTAAAAAATGAGCAAAATATAGCTATGACAACGATGTTAGCATTTGACTTTGGCACCAAGAGTATTGGGGTTGCCATCGGTCAAACAATCACCGCCACGGCCAGTCCCTTGGCCGCAATAAAAGCCCAAGATGGCATCCCCAATTGGGATCTAATTGAGCAATTAATTAAAGAATGGCAACCAAGCCAAATTATAGTCGGCTTGCCAACCAATATGGATGGCACCGAGCAACCAATGACGCTGCGCGCGCGCAAATTTAGTCAACGAATTTACGCCCGCTTCAAGATACCAGTGGTTACTCACGATGAACGTTTAACCACCGCAGCTGCCAAAGAAAGATTATTTGAACTGGGCGGTTACAAAAAACTGACCAAGGGAAAAATAGATAGTGTTTCAGCCGTATTAATCTTAGAGAGTTGGTTTGAAACCCAGTTTTAAGTAACAATAACAGCAATTAAGCCGCCACTAATACGGCGGCTTAGTCCTATTATTCACTCATGTCTAACGTGATATTATCGAGTAAACTACTACTGGTATCATTATCATTTTCTTTTTCACCATGAAGTTTAATCATCAAACGTAAATCATTTGGCGAATCCGCATGATGGAGTGCATCGTCATAACCTATCTCGCTATCCTGATATAGCTTAAATAACGCTTGGTCAAAGGTCTGCATGCCTTGCTCATTAGATTTGGCCATGGTTTCTTTTAACGCGTGTAATTCACCTTTAGCAATAAGATCAGAAACACGAGATGAGTTTAATAAAATTTCAATCGCGGCACGTCGACCTTTACCATCAATCGTTGGCACTAATTGCTGTGCGACAATGCCACGCAAATTTAGCGACAGGTCAAACAATAATTGGGCGTGCTTTTCTTTAGGCACTAAATGCATAATACGCTCTAACGCCTGATTGGCATTATTAGCATGCAAGGTCGCGACACATAGGTGACCAGTTTCAGCAAAGGTTAACGCAAATTCCATCGTTTCTTGCGAGCGAATTTCACCGATTAAGACGACATCGGGTGCTTGGCGCAAGGCCGACTTTAACGCCGCGTCAAATGACTCGGTATCAATACCAACTTCACGTTGAGTCACAATGCTTTTTCGATGTTCGTGAACAAATTCTACAGGATCTTCAATCGTTAAAATGTGACCACCAGAATGACGGTTACGATGGCCAATCATTGCAGCCAGCGAGGTCGACTTACCTGTACCCGTTGCGCCTACCATGATTAACAAACCACGTTTGCTCATCATCACATCTTTTAAGATATGCGGTAGTTTTAACGCATCCATTTCTGGAATTTCCGTTTCGATACGCCGCGCGACAAACCCCGCCATATTACGCTGCCAAAAGGCACTCACCCTAAAACGACCGATCCCGTCGACAGCTAACGCAAAGTTACACTCTTTGGTATTATTAAATTCGTCGCGCTGCTTATCATTCATCGCGCTATACACAATAGCTAACGCTTGATCTTCAGATAATGCTTGCGGATCAATTGGCACGAGTTCGCCATGTAATTTTATGCTAGGTTTGGCGTGAGCTGAAATGAATAAATCAGAGCCCTCGCGATCGCTTAATATTTGTAACAGACTGTTAATATCCATCATTTCACCTATATCTTTGCTTTACCTGAACCTTTTAGTTCGGCATCTTGGCGACTGATCACCCCACGGTTAACCAGATTAGATAATGATTGATCTAAGGTTTGCATGCCGTGCGACATACCAGTTTGAATCGCTGAATACATTTGAGCGACTTTAGCTTCTCGGATCAAATTACGGATAGCAGGAGTGCCCAGCATGATTTCATGAGCTGCAACACGTCCACCACCTACTTTTTTAATTAAGGCTTGCGAAATAACTGCTTGCAACGATTCCGATAACATCGTTCTGACCATATCTTTTTCCGCCGACGGGAATACATCAACAATACGGTCAATGGTTTTGGCCGCCGAGGTCGTATGCAAGGTGCCAAAGACTAAATGACCTGTTTCTGCCGCCGTTAAGGCTAAACGAATCGTTTCTAAGTCTCGCATTTCACCGACTAAAATAATATCAGGATCTTCACGTAGCGCGCTGCGCAATGCATTATCAAAACTGTGAGTATCTCGATGTACTTCACGTTGATTGACTAAACACTGTTTATTTTGATGAACAAATTCAATCGGATCTTCAATGGTTAAAATGTGCTCTCGTCGAGTTTCGTTAATGTAATCAACCATTGCGGCTAAGGTGGTGCTTTTACCCGAACCTGTCGGCCCAGTCACTAATACCAAACCACGGGGGAAATCGGATATTTTCTTGAAGATCTCTGGCGCGCCTATTTGCTCTAACGTTAAGACTTCACTAGGGATGGTACGAAACACGGCACTAGGGCCACGATTTTGAACAAAGGCGTTAACCCTAAATCGCGCTAAATCTGGGACTTCAAACGAAAAATCTGACTCTAAGTCTTTCTCATAGTCTTTTCGTTGTTTATCATTCATGATGTCGTAAACCAGACCATGCACTTCTTTGGCATCTAGTGGTGGGATATTAAGTTTTCTTACCTCACCATCGACGCGGATCATTGGCGGTACTCCCGCTGATAGATGTAGATCGGACGCTTTGTGCTTGACACTAAACGCCAATAATTCTGTAATATCCATATTATGTAGCAACCTTAAGCAAATTAATTATTATGAATATCATATCATCACATATAAGTTCAGCAATCAACACGATCGAATCAATCGAAAAAAAATTCAAAATAGCTCATGGCACGGTCAGCCTGCTGGCGGTCAGTAAAACCAAACCTATCAACGCAATAGAGCAAGCGATGGCTGCTGGTCAGCGCGCTTTTGGGGAAAATTATGTGCAAGAAGGTGTTGAGAAAATCCAACACTTTAATGATGACAGTTTATGCTGGCACTTTATTGGGCCGTTACAATCAAACAAAACCAAGTTAGTGGCGGAAAACTTTGATTGGGTTCATACCATCGACCGCTTGAAAATAGCCCAGCGTCTTAATGATCAGCGCCCCCAGCAACAGCCACCACTGAACGTATGTATTCAGATAAATATTAGCGGTGAAGCGAACAAGTCAGGTATCAGTCCAGAGCAATTGATGCCACTGGCTCAAGAAATATCCAAGCTAGGACAACTGACACTACGAGGTTTGATGACCATTGGCCATAAAAGTGATGATCTCGATTTGATCGCCGAGGAGTTTTCGCAAATGAATCAACTTTTTGAGACGTTAAAACAAGAGTTTGCTACAGTAGATACCCTATCAATGGGCATGAGTAGCGATCTTCAGTTGGCGATACAACACGGCTCAACCCTCGTCAGAATTGGCAGTGCCATTTTTGGCCAGCGCGACATAAAATAGGTGTATATCTAAGATGGAACAAAAAAAAATAGCCTTTATTGGCGCCGGAAATATGGCGCGCAGCATTATTGGTGGTTTGTGCACACAGCACTACCCAGCCTCACTGATCATGGCTTCCAACCCGAGCCAAGGTAAATTAGACCAACTACAACATGACTTTGGTATTTTAACCACCAATGATAACAATCACGCACTCGAGTGGGCAGATGTCATTGTATTAGGCGTTAAACCTAATTTAATCGAGTCAGTTGCGACCGACATGAGCAACGACAACCTCAACGACAAGCTGTTTATTTCGATTATTGCTGGAGTACAATCATCTCGCTACCAAGATTATTTTGGTCAAGCTATTCGATTAATTAGAACCATGCCTAATACACCTTCTTTGCTTGGTAAAGGCATGACGGGTCTTTACGCGCCTGCCAGCATCGGTGATAACGATCGGGCCATTGCCTCTCAAATCATGAGTGCGGTTGGTGAAATTTTATGGGTTGAACAAGAGCAACACATTGATACTGTTATTGCTTGTTCTGGCAGCTCACCCGCTTATTTCTTTCTGATGATGGAATATATGCAGCAAAGTGCCATAAAAATGGGCTTAAGCGGCGAAGAAGCTCGACTGTTAATACAACAAGCAGCGTTAGGCGCAGCCGAAATGGTTCGTCATAATAACCATTTGGAGTTATCACAATTACGCCAACAAGTGACTTCAAAAGGAGGTACTACTCATGCCGCAATCGAAACATTTAAGCAGCACAACCTAGAGAAGACCATTGATGACGCGATGAAAAGTGCCGTAAGCCGCGCTCAAGAAATGGCAAAACAGTTTTAACTTTATAGGAATATAACTACTAATGAATGCATTTAGCTTCTTAATCGATTTCGTGTTTGATACCTACTTAATGATCGTGTTACTGCGGGTATGGCTGCAATTAGCTAAGGCTGATTTTTACAATCAGCTAAGCCAGTTTGTGGTTAAAGCGACTAACCCACTATTGGCTCCGATGCGCCGCATAATTCCGGCAATCGGTGGCTTAGACACGGCTGGTGTTGTGTTGGCTATTATCGTTGCAGCCGCTAAATTTACCGCGTTAATTAGCCTCGGCGGCGGCAGTATTACCATGGCGACGTTACCAATATTAGCGTTGGTGTTAGTGTTAAAAACTGCCGGCACTATGGTTTTTTGGGTGATGATTATCCGCGCAATTTTAAGCTGGGTTAGTCAAGGCGGCCATCCAATTGAGCATCTAATGGCGCAACTAAGTGAGCCATTATTGGCACCTATCAGACGCTTTATGCCTGCGTTAGGCGGGTTAGACCTGTCGATGATTGTATTATTTGTTGGCTTAAATTTTCTTAATATCTTATTAGGTCAGTACATTCCATTTTGGGCAGCACTTTAACCCCGCCCATATCAAGTAAAATGCTTGCTTTAAAGGCTAATCCCAATCGTAATTGGGATTAAAACAGTCGTTGAAGCAAGCGTTTAATCATCCATTTAGCCCCACTAACATCATTAATTAACTATTCACCTGCGGCAATAATCTCATAAGCGGGTTAAACTAATCACAAATTGGTATACTAATACCAAGCAAAGCTCCCGCTATCATTTACCATTACAATTGAGGACTACTCCATGTTGTCATTATCAAAAATACTCTCAGCATTCGCGCTGTTTATTGCCAGCACCTCGCTAACAATGGCCGATTCAGCAGGTCAATATCAACAGTCAGGGCGTTATCAAATTCACTATATCGCTTTAACTTCAACCTTTTTAACCCCTGAAATATCAAAAACGTACAAAATAAAACGTTCGAGATATAATGCTTTTGTCAATATCTCAATTCTTGATACCTTGCTCGATGGCAATCCAGCAGTAACAGGTAAGTTAACGGGTAAAGCGGTTAACTTAACGGGCAATACTCGCACCCTCGACTTTAAAGAAGTTATCGAAGGCGATGCTATTTATTATATTGCCGAGCTGCAATTTCGTAATGAAGAACGTTTTACTATTTCTGTCAATCTAACCAATAAAGATGGCCTCAACAGTAAAATTAGTTTCAAACAACAATTCTACGCTGAGTAAAAATAGCAAGCGGTGTCGCTCGGTAGTGATTGATACCAATTCCGTTAAATGGTCGGTTAATTATCAGAATTGGTATGAGATGCATTCTAGACTAAAGAATTGCTATAATCGGCGCTATCAAGATAGTGATCCGGCACATCGCCAGCGATCAATTAAATTAATTAGGTTTTCACATTATGAAACAGTTTGTTTTAGCTACTGGTAATAAAGGTAAAGTTGCAGAACTAGCAAGTATGCTAGCCCCTTTAGACATTGAGCTTTTGCCCCAAAGTCATTTCAATGTGCAAGATGTGCCTGAAACCGGCACCACCTTTATTGAGAACGCGATCATAAAAGCGCGCCATGCCGCAAAAATTACCGGGCTACCTGCCATTGCTGACGATTCAGGTCTTGAAGTCATGACTTTAGGTGGCGCGCCAGGTATTTACTCAGCTCGATATGCCGGTGAAAACGCCAGCGATCAAGCCAATATAGATAAGCTGCTTGAGCGCCTTAAAGATACCCCAGACGCTCAACGCCAAGCGCGATTCGTTTGCGTATTGGTTTATATGGCCAGTGAAAATGATCCTACGCCGATCATTTGCCAAGGTTTTTGGGATGGTGCGATTACGCGTGATCAGCAGGGATTATCTGGCTTTGGTTACGATCCAATATTTGCGGTTAACGATCATGATTGCACCAGTGCCGAACTGAGTAAAGCCACTAAAAATCAGATCAGCCATCGCGCCCAAGCATTGCAGCAGTTATTGCCACAATTAAAGTTACAAATAGCACAACAGCAAGGTTAGTTTTACATGCTCTCATTACCACCACTTAGTCTCTATATTCACATTCCTTGGTGCGTGCAAAAATGCCCTTATTGTGATTTTAATTCCCATGCCTTAAAAAGCGAAGTGCCACATGTTGCTTATGTTGATGCATTATTGGAAGATCTCGAGCAAGATTTAGTTCATGTGCAGGGTCGAAAATTGTATTCAATATTCATTGGTGGTGGCACCCCGAGCCTGCTCGAGCCCAAACAAATGAAACGCTTGCTTGATGGCGTCAAGGCATTAATTCCCAGCTCGAATGAGCTAGAAATTACCATGGAAGCCAACCCTGGCACAGTTGAAAGCGGCCGTTTCGCCCAATTTCAAGCGGCAGGCATCACCCGAATATCTATCGGTGTGCAAAGTTTCCAGGCGGATAAACTGATAATTTTAGGTCGTATTCACGATAGCAATGAAGCTATTAATGCGGCAAAACAAGCGCAAGCTCTTGACCTGCAATCCTTTAATATCGATTTAATGCACTCATTACCAGCCCAGCAAGTGACCGATGCATTGGGTGACTTAAAGCAGGCAATAGCATTAGCTCCGCCGCATTTGTCATGGTATCAATTAACCATTGAGCCCAATACTCAGTTCCATTCAAAACCGCCTCGCTTACCCGAAGACGATGTGCTGGCCGATATCTACGATGCCGGACGTGACGCATTAACGGCCGCTGGTTATCAACAATACGAAATATCAGCATTCGCCAAACCCGGATTTCAGTGCCAGCATAATCTCAACTATTGGCGCTTTGGCGACTATTTAGGCATTGGTTGTGGTGCCCACTCAAAGATCACCGATGTTAGTTCTGGCAAAATTTTACGCGGTGAAAAAGTTAAACACCCCAAAGGTTATTTAGATCCAGAGCAAGATTATCGCTATAAAAGTTGGCACATCGAGACCGAAGATCTCGCGCTAGAGTTCTTTATGAATCGCTTTAGATTAGTTGAACCATGCCCACGGCAAGACTTTTGTCATTTCACTGGCTTAGATGAGTCATCGGTCAGAGCGCCGTTAGAAGTAGCAATCCGTAAAGGCCTGATAACTGAATCAGCAAGCCATTGGCAAGTTACCCCGTTGGGTCAGCGATTTTTAAATACATTACTCAATATTTTTATGGATCAATAGCTAAACTTTTATTGTTAGTGTTAACCCGTTAATATTTAAATTAATCGTTGTGACTGCACAGGTGAAATAAATGAGATTGAACAGATTAATTGCAGCAATAGTCAGCGGCGCCTTGATGTTGGCCGGTTGCAGTCAAACCCCAACATCGCCAGAGCAATCAATAGAGCAAGCTTCGTCTAAATCTGAGACTTCGCTGACGGCACCTAAAACAACGAATAAGCGGCCCAAGAAAACGGTCACTAAACGGGTTAACAACAAACTAGCAATCATCAAGCAAGCATCGATTAAAGCCAATCAATTATTTAATAACATAGCTAAGCAGAGCTTCAATCGTTCAGTTAACACAACAGTGCTTAAAAAGCATTTACAGCGCTTAAGCCAAATTAATCCTAAATTATTAAATAAACCAACACAGTTAAGCTACCAGCTAATAAAAACAACGCTTGAGTTAAAATACATTACATTACGCTGGTCTAATTATAATTACCCGCTGAGCCCAGCAAACCAAGACCATCTGCGGCCAATTAATCAGTTATTACTCAAAAAGCTCACCAGCCAAAGTGCCATCGATAATTACATTAAGCAGCTGACACGTATCAAACCACAAATGTTAAGCTTGACTCAAACGCTAAGAGACCGAGAGTTAGCCGGTGTTATGCTGCCGTATTTTGTGTTTGAGCAGCTAATTGATGAATCGGTTGCTATCATCACTGGCGCCCCTTTTGACCAAGGCGATGACAGCCTATTATTAAATGATTTCAAGAATAAACTATCTCAACTCACCATTGAACCAGATCAGCAGCAGCGGTTAATTAGTGCAGCAGAAGTCGCTTTAACAACCCAGGTTAAATCAGGCTATTCAACGTTAATTAGTTACTTACGCGCGCAACAGTCACGCGCTAGTCACGATGATGGCGTTTGGAAATTTCCACGCGGTGCGTTTTACTATCAGCAATTGTTGCAACAAGCGACCACCAGTACTTTAAGCGCTACTGAGCTTCATCATCTCGGACAAGCTGAGATTATTAGTATTCACAGTGAAATACGTAATATCATGGCAAATATGGGGTTTACTGGTGATATTAGTCAGTTTTTTGAGTATATTCGCACCGATCCGAAATTTAACTTTACCCGCGCAAGCCAACATCAAGCCGCTATTGCAACCACCACAGCCCACTTGAATAAAATAGTGCCACCGATGTTGCCAGCACTAGTGAGTTGGCCAGTGGAAGCGAACGTCAGCAGTCAGTATGCTAATAACGATCTATATAATAGTGCTTCAGTGGCGAAATATCAGTTAGCGGCATCGCTTATTCAGCGTAATTTCCTTGGTCATCATTTGCAAACGATCGTCACGAATACGCAACAGCAATTACCTAAATTTAGAAAATCAATAAATTTTCCGGCTTACTCCCAAGGCTGGGCATTATATAGCGCACGCTTAGCTGAACAGTTCAAATTGTATAGTCAGCCGCATGATAATTTAGGTCGACTCACTCTTGAATTATGGCACGCCAGTAAGTTGGTGATAGACACAGGCATCCACTCTCAGCAGTGGACCCGAGAACAAGCAATTGAGTTTTTAACCCTCAATACTGCGGCGCCTGTTGCAGCGATAATTAAAACAGTAACACACTCAATTGTCGCACCAGCACAAGCTACAGCGCCATTTTTCGGAATGTTAACGATTACCGAGCTGCGCCAAACGGCGCAACACGCTTTAGCCAAAAAGTTCGATTTAGTTAAATTTCATGATGCGCTGTTACAAAATGGTCAATTACCGCTTCCTTTGTTACGCCAACAGATTCAAGCTTATATCAAATCTTCAAAGTGACTTAGCTTAGCTAATTGTAATTGTCAGCTGAATAACCGCGCCTATCTGCGGCGGGTTTTCGTCGAGTAATTCTTGATGCTTCTGCGGTGAAACGTTAAGGCTGAGGGCGCGGTAGTAGACCCTCCAGTGCTGCGATTTAGGGCATACCTTTTTTTCTTCTTCAACACACTTATCATCAATTAATTTGAGAACATGCTGAACTTTAGCCACCCGATATAAAGCAGTGACCGACTGCGCCGAAAATGCCGAACCACTCATAAGTAGAGCGCCTAACAACAAACTAACGACTAGTGATAATCGAGACATTGAATTTCCTTTAAAAAAAACCTATAAAGTTACTATACGCGATTAGGCACGGAAATTACCAGTGACCCACTTTCGAGCATCCCAGCGATAACGCATTATATCGATTTAATATTTACCACATTAAATTCAGCTAATTGAGGGATACTCTGATGTAACTGATGCTCTAACGCATCAAGTTGCTCAATTTTTTGACACAGCTGATTAGCTTGTTGTTCTAGTTCGGCGCCTTGCAGGTTTAGCTGCTGACTGAACTGTTGCAGTTTTTTCTGAGCGTCTTGCCAGCTTGCTTGGCCTGTCACGATCATTTGCCCCAGTAAAGCCAGTATCTCTGCCGTAGCGACGCTAGCGAGTTGCTTTAACTCTTGCGCCATTATCTTGCTAAACTCTTCAGGATTGCTGCCTGTCAACTCGGTTGATAGCAGATATTGGCCAGCTGGTTGGTTAATTAATGGCGCCAAGCGCTGTTCGAGCTGATTGGCAATATATTCAACTTGACTGGCGCTTTTATTATCATCGGTTAAGCCATTTAATAAGCTGCTAATGGCTTGCTTAACTAAAGTAAGCCCTTGGCTGACAAGCACAGATATTTGCGGGGCTAACTCTTGAATTAAGCGGTAGTATTGATCGAGCAGTGACTGTTGTTGCTTGGTTAAATGGATTTTAACGCCATCAATATATAATTGGCGACTATCTGTCACGCGATAAAGAGATTGGCTATTACGTAATATTTGGATCTGCTGCGGAGTGACTTTTACACTATGCTCAAGGCTAACTTGGCAACGCAGATTAGTTACGCTTACCGGCTTACTTTCAGCAGATGCACTTAATGAGACAAACGCACTCAGTGCCAAAACCAATGGTATTTTCACGATACAGCCCTCAAATTAGCTAATAAATAAACTGAGTAAGAGTGTAGAGGCTAACAGAACAAGATCAAGCTGAGGGGATAAAAAGAGGGAATAGCTGGCCAACATCAGTAAACTAACATTGGCCGAGGTAGTTAATCGTTAAATTAACCCCACCAAAGATCGAATAATTCTGTAACTTCAATCTTTTCCATGCCTTTGCTTTCTAGGAAGCTTTGTACTGCACTGCGATGCTCTTCAGTACACTTGCCAAGCTTTTGAGTACAAACTAGGCCTTCCCAAACCAAATCGCCGCCGCCAGCAAAACCTAGCGTATTAACTTCGATAACGTCATTAACTAACTCATCAACTAACGTATCAATTTGCTCATTATTAGTGCCTTCAGGGAACGCCCAAGTCACTTCAAATCCTAACTCTTGAAACTCATCAACGCGTAATTTCTTACGTAAACGGGCATTACGCTTTGCATTCTCTTTCATAATATTTCCTTAATAAAAACCAAGTTTAAATCATAACTATTGACCATTGTAGCCTGATTCATTCAGGTTTACAGTGCTCTAGGATAAAAAATCCGCTTTTGACCTACTTAACCCGTTGATACATCATGTCCCACACGCCATGACCTAGTCGATGGCCGCGCGCTTCAAACTTAGTTAACGGTCGATGCTCAGGACGCTCAATGTAATCACCCTTAGTTGCTATATTAAGGTAACCTTCCTGAGCATTCATGACTTCTACCATGTGCTCAGCATAATTTTCCCAGTCGGTCGCCATATGAAATATGCCATCAAGCTTTAAACTGCTGCGGATGTTCTGCGCAAACGCGGCTTGCACAATTCGGCGCTTATGGTGACGAGTTTTATGCCAAGGATCTGGAAAAAACAACTGCATGCAAGACAAGCTGTCTTTAGGAATACAGTCGGCCAGTACTTCAATCGCATCATGGCAATAAAGTCTTAAGTTGGTTACACCCTGTTCTGCTGCTTCTAATAAACATGCACCAACACCTGGTGTATGCACTTCAATGCCAATAAAGTTTTTTTCAGGCGCTGCTTTAGCCATCGCCACTAATGACTTACCCATGCCAAAACCGATTTCGGCCACGACTGGGTTATCATTACCAAAAACTGCAACCAGATCGATTAAACCGTCTTTATGCTCTAGGCCCATGATTGGCCACTGGTTTTCCAAGGCATTTTCCTGGCCCTTGGTTAATCGTCCTTCTCGCTTCACAAAGCTACGTACGGTGCGAATATAGACACCCTCTTTAATCTTTTGCTCGACGATATCGTTGTTGCTGTGCTCAGTCATACTAATGCGACCTACCCTTAGTTGGTTAATCAGTGGTAATAGTGCTACGGCGACGGTAAACTCAGCGCCATCACCTGCCACTTACTCTAAAAGCCAAATTATAAACAATGTCGAGCACAAATACATTTTCTAAAAAAATTATCTCTTGGTATCAAGAGCACGGTCGCAAAACACTGCCTTGGCAAATCAACAAAACACCATATCGAGTCTGGGTGTCTGAGATTATGCTGCAGCAAACCCAAGTTGCTACTGTGATCCCGTATTACCAGCGGTTTATGGAGCAGTTCCCAACCATTATTGACTTGGCCAATGCACCAAGTGATCAAGTTTTGCATCTATGGACAGGGCTAGGTTATTACGCCAGAGCGCGTAATTTGCATAAAACGGCGCAAATAGTTCGTGATGATTATCAAGGCGAATTTCCGACGGCCTTTGAACAGGTATTAGATTTACCCGGTATTGGTCGCTCAACCGCAGGCGCTGTGTTATCACTGTCGCTTGGTCAGCCCCACCCGATCCTTGATGGCAATGTAAAACGAGTTTTAACCCGTCACTATGCGGTAGAAGGCTGGTACGGAGTAAGCAAGGTCGAAAAAGAGCTATGGCAATTAAGTACCGAGCTGACACCAGCTGATGCCACCAGTCAATATAATCAAGCGATGATGGATCTTGGGGCCTCCTTGTGTAGCCGCAGCAAGCCACAGTGTCCATTGTGTCCGGTTCACCAAAGTTGCATCGCCCATATTGAAGATCGTACTAAAGAGTTTCCCCACTCAAAACCGAAAAAGAAAACCCCAGTAAAAATCACCAACATGCTGATTATTGAAGCCCAGGGTCAGGTTCATTTAATTAAACGACCACCGACGGGAATTTGGGGCTCTTTGCATTGCTTCCCTGAGTTTGAGTCAGCCCAATTAATGAATGATTCACTCGGCGACTTAATTGAGCAAGGGGAACTGACAGCGCTTGCCCCCCTGCGCCATACATTTAGTCATTTTCATTTAGATATAACGCCGTACCATTTAAAATTAGCACGCCTACCTGATAATATTGTCATGGAATCACAACAGGCTCTCTGGTATAACTTAGCGCATCCGCAGCAGGTCGGTTTGGCCGCTGTGACTCAATCATTATTAAACCAACTTATTACTTCATAGAGGTTCCCGATGGCTCGTACTATTTATTGTATCCACCTAGACAAAGAGGCTGAAGGCCTTGACTTTCAATCACTGCCAGGCGACTTAGGCAAGAAAGTTTTTAACAATATCTCTAAAGAAGCTTGGGGCCGTTGGATGTCAAAACAAACCATGCTGATTAACGAAAAGAAATTAAACTTGATGAGCACCGACGATCGCAGTTTTCTTGAAGCGCAAATGGTCGCCTTTTTGTTTGAAGGCAAAGAAGTTCAAATTGACGGTTATACCCCGCCAAGTAAATAATTAACCGGTTAACTAGCGTTATTTTAATCAATACGAGCAGTTTTCAAGCAACCGATGCGATTCAACGTTTATTTTATAAATAAACGTTGACTTAAACCGCCAAAATCTATTTAATAGCCGCCGTTGCCTCGATAGCTCAGTCGGTAGAGCAGAGGATTGAAAATCCTCGTGTCCCTGGTTCGATTCCGGGTCGAGGCACCATTTATTATTTATAATAAAGGTGCTTGCAACAATAAGTTTTAAATACGTGCCGACATAGCTCAGTTGGTAGAGCAACTGACTTGTAATCAGTAGGTCCCGAGTTCGACTCTTGGTGTCGGCACCATTTAAAATTTACATTTCATTTTATTGAAATGAACAAATCCTGTTTTTCAGGTGCAGACTTTATTTTTAAAGTTATGCCTCGATAGCTCAGTCGGTAGAGCAGAGGATTGAAAATCCTCGTGTCCCTGGTTCGATTCCGGGTCGAGGCACCATCATTTAGCCTAACGGCTTTTTTGTATTCATTAATTTGAAATATGAAATAAATTGATAATTTAGGTTTTAGACCGAGTTATCTGATTTAAAAAATCCTGTTAATTCAGGTGCAGACTTTTATAAGTCATGCCTCGATAGCTCAGTCGGTAGAGCAGAGGATTGAAAATCCTCGTGTCCCTGGTTCGATTCCGGGTCGAGGCACCATCATTCTAGAGAAAAGCCAACCTTCGGGTTGGCTTTTTTCGTTTAAGCCCTAAAAAGTTTAAAGCACGAAAATATACCTATCAATTCCCCGCAAAGCAGCCAAGCCTGTAATCAGTTAATTTAGATCGATCATTACAAACATTGTTTTAGTTCCATTACATTAAGTGTTTACTTTATAGCTACTCAGCCATAAAGTAGTATAAAGTAGTATTCTCTTGCCGATCCAGCTCTAGTACCATGATCTCCCCTGCCAAGGATAATAATGTTTCGACAGGTATTTACTAAACCGATAACAAAAGAATCTTTTTTTGATTTAATAATCAATCACAGCCTCAAGGTGCTTATCTTGGTCTTCACTCTGCTGTCGCTGATTATTTTTATCTACCTTAGTAAGCTCTCCAATGAACAAATTAGAACTAACGCCCTTAGAACAGCCGCCTTATACACCGAAACCCTAACACTGTTTAGAACCCTATATAGCTCTGAAGTGGTCAATACGGTTAAAAGAGGTGGCCTAGCTGTCACCCATGATTACAAAGAGCAACATAACGCGATTCCGCTGCCTGCCACATTAGCGATGATGTTAGGCAATAGGCTAGGAAACGATGAACACAGCGTATCGAGTCGACTTTATAGCCCTTACCCATTTCCGTGGCGACTAAAAACCGGGGGGTTGAACGATGACTTCTCTGACAAAGCATGGACCGCCTTAACCAAGGACCCAGCGACTCCTTATTATCAATTTGAAGCGGTAAATGGCCGCCGTACGTTACGTTATGCCAGCGCAGACATGATGCGGGCAAGTTGCGTTAACTGCCACAATGCTCACCCTGATACGCCAAAAAATGACTGGGGGACCGGAGATTTACGTGGCATTTTAGAAATTAACATTCCGATAGACCAGAATTTCAATTTAGCCAATCAAATGGTACGACACACTCTTTACGTATTAATCGGCATTTTAGTCCTAGCACTATTAGGGATCGGAATAATTATAAAACAATTACGATTACGCACCAATCAAGCGCTAAAGGCACAACAACAATTATTGACCATTTCATTGACTGACAGTTTAACCAACATTGCAAATCGTCGCCGTTTTGACCAAGATTTCCACCTTGAATGGCAACGCGCTCAGCGCACCCATAGTAGTCTGGCTATTGTGTTATTTGATGTCGATGATTTTAAAGCGTTCAATGATAACTACGGCCACCAAGCTGGGGATCTCATTTTGCAGCAATTATCACAAATAATGGCGACTTCAGTACGACGAGCCTCGGAATTAATGGCGCGCTATGGTGGAGAAGAGTTTGTCTTATTATTGCCTCATACAAATGCGGCAGACGCGGCTTACGTAGCCAACATTATCCGAAAAAAGATTGAAATCGCCGCGATTGAGCATCAATACGCTCGTGCTAAGCGGGTCGTTACTATTAGTGCTGGTGTATCTGCCGTAGTCCCCAACCAACAAAAGACCGCAGAGTCATTGCTAAAAAATGCTGACGCAGCTTTATATCTGGCTAAGTCACAGGGCCGAAATTGTGTAATGATATACCAAGAAAAAGAACAGCCCTCTAAAAAAAGGGCCTGTGATTGATTAACTCCAAATGCCTCGGGTATCGATTAATTTTGGAATATTGATTCTGTTGGCATCAAAGTTTCTAAATTGTTTATGGTCGACTAATAACATCACTATATCAGCTTCAATCATTGCATCATTAAGCGCACATAGTTGGGCCGAAGATTCAAAGGCGGCTGGTAATTGGCCAATATTTGGCTCGACAATTAATAAACGTCCCAAATGAAGGTTTGAAATTTCTCGTGCAATATCCAAGGCGGGGCTTTCACGCAGGTCGTCAATATCGGGTTTAAACGCAAGACCTAAACAAGCAACACTTACCTCTTGCGCGGTTTTATTGGGGTTTTCAATTAAAAACTCAGCTAATTTCTGCTTAAACTGCTCAATGACCCACAACGGCTTATTATCGTTAACCTGACGCGCCATGCTAATTAATTTGGCCTGTTTTGGGGTTTTTGAAACAATAAACCATGGATCGACCGCAATGCAATGCCCACCAACACCAGGTCCAGGTTGCAATATATTCACTCGTGGATGACGATTGGCTAACGATATTAATTCCCAAACATTAATATCTAACTCATCGCAAATAATTGATAGCTCATTAGCAAAAGCGATGCTGACGTCACGCGATGCATTTTCGGTTAATTTTGCCATTTCAGCGGTCCGCGCGTTAGTAATAATGCACTCGCCATCGACAAAGATTTTGTACAACTCGACACTACGCTGGGAGCATTTAGCGGTCATGCCACCAATAACCCGATCATTGTGAACCAATTCACGCACCACTTTACCAGGCAAAACTCGTTCCGGACAATGCGCTATATTGATATCAGCTTCTTCTCCAGCGTCTTGCGGAAAGGTTAAGTCGGGTCGCAAATCTTTTAACCATTGCGCTAATTTCTCGGTAGCACCAACCGGTGACGTAGATTCTAAAATAACCAAATTTCCAGCTTCTAATACCGGGGCAATGGCCTGGGCTGATTGTTCGATAAAAGACAAATCGGGGTGATTTCCTTCTTTATCGGCAATAAATGGCGTTGGCACCGCAATTAAAAACGCTTCTGCAGCTGCTACTTTAGTTGATGCTTGCAAGTAGCCTTCTTGCACCGCTTTATAGACAATTGCATCAAGTTCGGGCTCCACAATGTGGATCTTACCTTGATTAATAATATCGACAGCAACCTTATTAACATCGACCCCAAGCACTTTAACTTTACGAGAAGCAAAAATTGCGGCGGTCGGTAAACCGATATAACCCAAACCAATAACTGAAATCGTTCCAAAACTCATGATACATTTCCTTGTGCTAATAGAGTGCTAATGATTCGCTGGCATGCTTGGCCATCACCGTATGGATTATGAGAAAAGCTCATTTGCCGGTAAGCATCTTGGCTACTGAGCAAGTTATTTATCTGTTGCACCATGACATCAATATTGGTGCCGACTAGCTTTACCGTTCCAGCTTGCACCGCCTCAGGGCGCTCAGTGGTATCTCTCATCACTAATACCGGCTTGCCAAGTGACGGGGCTTCTTCTTGAATTCCGCCAGAGTCTGTAATAATAATATGACTTCGGTTCATTAAATAAACAAAGGGTAAGTAGTCTTGCGGATCAATTAGAAAAACATTTTCTATATCGCTAAGTAAGCGATTAACCGGCTCCATCACTTGAGGATTTAAATGAACAGGGTAAAGAATTTCGCATTCAGGATGCGCTGTTGCCACCGCTTTTAATGCCTGACATATCCGTTCAAAGCCATCACCAAAGCTCTCGCGGCGATGACCTGTCACTAATATCAGTTTTTTATCTGGATTTAGAAAAGAAAATTGTTGGCTATATTTCTGCTGTAACTCAGGTGTGTTATCTAATCTATCTCGTACTTGTAATAGCGCATCAATAACGGTATTACCGGTAACAAACAGCTTATCTGGACTGACATTTTCATCTAGCAGGTTTTGGCGAGCCATACTGGTTGGACAAAAATGATAATTACACAAGACACTAGTCAGCTTACGGTTTGCTTCTTCTGGCCAAGGGGAATAAAGATTGCCAGTGCGCAATCCCGCTTCAATATGGGCAATGGGTACTTGCTGATAAAAGGCCGCCAGGCTAGCAGAAAAGGTAGTAGTAGTGTCGCCGTGAACTAAAATAACATCAGGTTTAAAGTCGTCAATAACTTGCTGTAAGCCTGTTAGTATTCGTGTAGTGATATCGGACAAAGACTGTCCGGCATTCATAATGTCAAGATCATAGTCAGGTGTGAGTTCAAATAACTCTAACACCTGATCTAACATTTCTCGATGCTGAGCGGTTACACATAACCGATGCTCAATTTGCTCCGTTTCATTTAATAATAAGGCCAATGGCGCCATTTTAATGGCTTCAGGACGAGTCCCAAACACAGTCAATATTTTCACGTAATATCCCTATTAGTTTAACTATTCAACTAAGCATAGCTAACCAAGAGATATTTAACTTTTTATTTAAACTAAAATCTTAACTGCTCGCACCAAAGCTATTTAATGGGACGGCTAAAATGAGATTTTAGTCTAGATCGAAATCGTCACCAAAATCTTCATCTTCGTCTTCAATTTCAGGGACGTTACCATCATAAATATCATTAGTTCTGTATTGGTAATAAGCTTCTCTGACAAAAATATAAGGGTCAAGTGAGCTCTTTAATACCGCTTCTTGTTCTAATAATTGAGCACGCTGATGAATTCCTTTAATCAGCTTAATGCCCAGGCCAGGTAAAAAACCAATCAATGTGCCAGGAATGTAAAGATCATCAACCACATCTCCCACTTCCTTACGCACAGTGGTTGGTCCAAGTGCGGGCACCATCAGGTAAGGTCCGGCATGCACTCCGTATATTGCTAACACTTCACCAAACTCATCATGCTTGGCGTCTAAACCAATCTCTGATGCAACATCAAACAGACCAAGAATACCTATGGTCGAATTAATCAATAGTCGCCCCAAAGCATTGCCAGCATCGGCTACATTACCCTGTAATAGGTTATTGACCATCGCTGATGGTTCATTTAAATTTGAAGTAACATTATAAATGCCATTTTTAACTGGGTTAGGAATATAATTTCGATAAAATACTGCCACAGGTCTTAATAAATACTTATCAAACACCTTGGAGTTTAAATCCCATGATACTCGGTTGGCTGGCTCTAAAGGATCATAAATCTTTTGATCAATTATGGTGGCTGGCGCAGCGTCATCAATTTTATTGGCACAACCGCCTAGTGCTAGGGCTAGACCCAAGACAAAAATAGCTCTGATAAGGTTATTCAATATGGTGTCCATTTGTTAGTAATGTGATGTTTTAAATTATAACATTAGATTAATTGCGCAAACCATCCTCAATTAAGAGCGCTAATGGCTATTTAACCCCTAAATGGTTATGCTTAATTTAAATTGCTAACTAGTATCTGTTATGCCAGAAATTCCAACAACACCAAACAGCGCTGTTTCCAGCCCTAATGTGCTGCCTGTCGAGCCACAAAAATTATCGACAATGCCGCCGATGCTTGGCCATGTGTTGAGCAACGATCAACACATAATTTCATTGAGTTTGCCAGGCCAACCGGTATTGTTACTTGATATTACAGATAACAAGCTATCGCAACAACTGACAACGGGTCAACAAGTTCTGGTTTCGATCAAGCAAATCGACCAGCAGCAACTAATAATTACGCTTAGCAAGGTTAACCCGACCTCGGCACCTGTCGCAGAAATACCTCTTAGCCGAGATCTGGCATTACAGTTGGCAGCAAGCACCAATCTGCCAAGCCAGTTAAGCGAGCAATTACGCTATATCGAAGCAAAAGGCCCGCTCGATATCGGACAGGCAAGACGACTGCCCAACGAGACGCTCAAACTTATTACCCCAAATTTAGTCAACATAACCGCCTCGTTGCCTGGCGCTTCTTTGGTCGGTTTAAACCAAACCTACTCGCTAACATTAATTGTGATGAAAAATAATAGTGCTTTTGTGCAATTTACTCCCTTGCCAGCGAAAGAAGCGCCGATTGTTATTCTAAGCTCTTTAACTGACATCAGCAAAAAGTCGCCACTAATAGATCTGAGCAAACTAATCAGCACTCCGTCGGCGGCTGTAATGAATAAATTACCAGCAATGAACTCTGCGGAACAAACAACGGCTCAAATTCCAGCGCTTAAAGTACCAAAGATAGATATGTCATCGCCTAGGATCCAGCTGTGGTTAAAACATCAACCGCTATCTCAAGTAATGAGTCAGCTCACCGAAGCCACCAAGGACGTTGCCCAACTAAAGTTACCACTAAGTGTTAATGTCATCACGCAGAGTAAAGTGGCCCCATCGATAATTACGCCACAACAGCCTATTAACACTAGTGCCAACCAAGATGTTGTAAAATTAAATAAACCACCCTCGCAAATAATCAGCAATTCAATCGCACCAAAGGCTGAAAGCCTGTCACTGGAAAAATTACCAAGCATAGCGACTGAATCCGCAACGGCTACCCCGCGCAAAGTTACCCCCCAATATCAGCCAAGCTTAATCACGCAACCTGCTAGCGAGACAATTAAATTACCCAACAACCCCCCTAGTAACCTCCCTAGCAACTCTTCTAGCAACTCTTCTAGCAGCCAAGCAGCTCAGCGCAGAGTAATTAGCGCGCCACCAACAGAATTAATAACACCAGAATTAAACCACCAAAAAAAATCACAACCACAAATACAAATACAACATAGCAATGTTGCAGCGGCTACGGAATTAGCGCAATCACTGACCAAAGAAACGCTAATCAATTCGTCCAAGCTACAACCCGCTGCTATTGCTAATTCAAACCCAGTCGTCAGCCCAGCGCCAATTCAGCAAAAGCTACCGCATGCTGAAGTTGCTTCGCCAATGATTGATCTTATAACGAAAAGTAGCTCACAGATTTTATCATCCACAACACCTACACCTACACCTACAACTACAACTACAACTACAACTACAACTCCAACTACAACTCCAACCATAGCCACAGCCACAGCGCCCAATGAAAAGGTTTCACCAGCTGAGTTAGCCACAAAAATAGCATTGAGTCAGGAGCGTGTCTCTAGCCCCCTTGCTGCAACAAATAACTCTGTGCCAGCTAAGCCGACTGATAATGCCCTTAATAACACGCCTGGCATTGATGCCAAGCAAGTAACTGCTAATCAACAAAAGATCGCGACAACAGAGCAGCCAGTAAAACAGCTAAAAAATCATCTATCATTGCAAAAACTTAACGCCTTGTTAGCTTCAATTAATATGTCTCAAGCACCATTGGCTCCATCCCAAACGAAGCAAATAGCGACCACAGAAACTCAGCCTGTTGAATCTCAAGCTATTCTTAAGTTACAGAGCTTAACTAAGCAGCTCCAACATTCCTTGCCCAATATGCAGCAATTGACGACGGCGCCAATATTACCGAACTTAATTGAGCAATTTGTTCGCTTTGATCCCTTGTCACCGTCTAGCATTAATCTTACCAGTCTGGGGCCCTTAGCCGGCGCTTTACAGCTTTTACTTGGTGGGCGCGCAGCTAACTCAACGACCCCTTTAGGGCCTATATTAAGCGCACAATTAAAAAAGATATTGAGTTCAAACAAGCAAACAACCTCGCAAAATTTAGCCCAAAGTTTGGCCCAGTTAAGTCAGCATCCGAGCTTTAAGTCTCTCGAGGAAGTATTAGTAACGCTAAGCGGTCATATTCAGTTGTATCAATACCAAAGCCAAGAGCAAACTAGCACCAACCAGCAAATCTTTTTCTTCACCTTACCAACATCCGAACCCGCAGTACCGCAAGTAGAAGGTCAAATTGAACAACAGTGCGATCCAGACGAACCAGATAAAAAGTCATGGAAATTAACCCTGCTGTTACCAATAGGACCAACCGAAAAGCTGCAAGCGAGCGCTAACTTACAAGGTAGTAACGTTGAGATTGAGTTAACTTGTGAAAATAATGAAATATTAAATAAAGCGGAGTTTTTTTCCGACTTTCTCCGTCAGCGATTAGAGACATTAGGCTTAAAAGCTAATGATATTAGCTGCAAACATGCGCCATTGCCTAAATCGCTATTACAACGCCCAAATCAATTAGTCGAGCTAGTGATATGACCAAAAAGCCAGAAGAAAAACGCGTTATCGGTTTAAAGTATGACCAAAAGTCTGCTCCTAAAGTAATCGCCAAGGGATATGGTGCGTTGGCCGAAGAACTAATCGCTATCGCCAAAGAGAATGACATTCTGATCCACCAAGATGCCCAGTTAAGTAAATTTCTTAGCTCACTGGAACTTGGTCAAGAGATCCCGCGTGAGCTCTATATTGTGATAGCAGAACTGATTGCGTTTGCCTTTGTTTTGCAAGGAAAGTTCCCCGACAAATGGCAGAACAGCCACCAACGAGTAGATATAAAAAGTTAATTTTAATAGATTTTTTATAAAGTTATCTATACTTAACACTTAACGGATATTAATAAATTTATGGAAGATATTATGAAATTCGATCTAGTAACTTTGGCGACATTGTCTGGCTTAATTGCCGCATTAAATGCCGTCTTTTTTATGTGTATTTGGCGCCTAAATAAAGAATATGCCGGGTTGCAAGAGTGGATGGCTGCTTCGTTATGTTTTCCCATCGGTTGTTATTTAATTTATTTTTCAGATAGCTCACAGGTTATATACGCCCACTTTAGTGCCAATATAATTGCCATTTGCGCCACTGTATTATTAGTAGTTGGTTGCCGGAAGTTTTTTCAGTTTAATAAAAATAACAATTTGATAGCCTTATTGTTGTTTGTCCCATTTAGTTTATTTGTCGGTTATTTTACTTTCACAAAACCCAACATAGAACTGCGTTCATTGATTATGGCAACAGTCGCGATCACCGCCTGCTTTATTATTCTAATAGTTTCTATTTCCCCCCGACTGCCTAACCATAACAAGGGCCGAACCTTAATGGGTAGCCTATGTATTTTTCTGATTGGTGTATTTTCTTTACAAATACATAGTCTGGTGAGCCCGCAAAACTCGATGTTGTCTAATTCTGATTATACGATCAGCTTAGTTATTATCTCCACCTTGTTTATTGCTCATTATTGCTTCACCTTATGCTGTATTATCTTATGCAATGAAAAAAGCCAATTCCTTTTAGCTGAGTCCAAACTAGAGATGGCCTTTGATAATAGTACGACCGACGATAAGCCAGCAGCAGAATTTGAATTATCTGAACCGGCACTGCACATTGAAGAGCTAGCACAACCAGCAACTCATGCGGCCAACGAATCGGATGATGCAGTCAGAATTGAGCCGACAATAAACCAAGATCCGCTTGAGCCAACAGTAGCCGAGCAGCAAGAACCAACGCTGGCCCCCTGCGCTGAAGCAACAAGCGATACCACCAATAATGAGCCAGCGCTGCAGATCGAACCGGAACTGCCCAAGAGCCAACCATTTCAAGCTCAACTAATCAATCTTAAGCTGTTACAGCGACATCAAAAAAAATCGCCAGCCGCTGAGTTTAATCAACAAATAGAGCAATTGCCGCAGCAATTTTCTAACTTAATTCTTGATGCTAAAAAATCACATGTAGCCAATCAATCTGTTCAAGCAAAATCGCAACTGCACCAGCTAGCAACACTCGCTGACACTATCGGTTTAGAGCAACTAGCAGATATGGCATTGCAGTTAGAGTTAAGCACGTTAGATCACGCGAGTTTCGAGCAACTATCCCAACTATCTATTTCAAGTATCGAGCAATTACAGCAAGTATTTCTTGATGATAATAGTCCGCAAATAGATCACCGTAGCGCTTAACCAGCGCTGTAATTAGCTACTCGAAAACCCGCAAATTTAGTGGCCTATTTATGTGTATAACCACGATTAAAGATCAATTGGTTATCGCAATTGGTATCACGCAAGCAATCATACAATCAACGATACTTACTGCGGTTATTACGATGAGGAACAGGTTAAGGACGTACCATTACAACCCAAAGATATAACGGAAGCTGTCGCGGAATTTAGAGACTTTCACTGGAGAAATGACCAGACATAATCAGCAACTTAATCAGTGAAAAATGGTGTCTTGATGTCGGTATATACCAACGCAGTAAATTTTGTAGCCCACTGCTTAATGGGTTAATAGGTTAATAGGTTAATAGGTTAATAGGTTAATAGGTTAATAGGTTAATAGGTTAATTCGAACATTCTGCCTCGTAAAACCACAGCAATTAACGACATTGCTAGCAAACAATCAGGCATGGTGCTTAACAATACATCAGGCAAATATTAACTAACACACGTACTAATATTTATATTAGCGTCATTAATCTCGCTAGTATAATCACAGATTTTTACGGTGTTTCTGCCAATCTTTTTTGCGGTATAAAGCGCTTGATCAGCGAGCTCTACAATAACATTAGGGTGAGTACCTTGTAGTGGTAATGCGGTACATACGCCAACACTAACCGTAACATTGTCGGTAACATCAGAGTGTTTATGGGTCAAATCTAGATCGGATACTGCTTGGCAGCACCTATTAGCAACCACCTCAGCTTGCTGGGTATCAATCAACACAATAGCAAATTCTTCTCCGCCGTAGCGTGCCACCAAATCACCAGAACGTTTGACACAGCTTTCTAATTGAGCTGCTATTTTTTTAAGGCATTCATCTCCGGCTACATGACCATAGTTATCGTTATAGCGTTTAAAATAATCAACATCGATGATGATGAACGAAATAGGTCGGCTTTGCCTGATTGCTCGTTCCCATTCATTACTCAGGTACTCGTCCAACGAACGTCGATTAGCTATATTTGTTAAACCATCAATGCGTGATAACTTTTCTAAATTTTTATTTGCCTCATTTAAAGCGAATGTTTTTTGCAAAACCAATTTTTGGATAGTCTTAGTTCGACGTGAAATAACCCTAACATAGCCAACAATAAAGCAAGTGAATAAAAAACCGACAATAGCGACTACCATAGGTAAAGCCCCCCTCCGAACCTCCATATACTCAGTCGTAGGAGACGCAATAATACTCCACTGGCGCCCCCAAATCGTTGGCAGCTGTTTTTCATAAACAATCGACTCGTGCACAGCACCAGCTGTTCTAGGTTGATGCAGATAAAGCGTTTTGGGGGCATCAGGCTGGCTTTGATCAATAAGCTGCATCTCAATACCTAAATATTTATCTTCTAGCGCCGAGCTAACAAAAATGTCACCAACGCGATAAGCACCAACAACAAAACCGACAAAGTTTCTCTGGCGCTGCTCAGCGGTGAAGTTAACACCATGATACACCGGAAGAAACGCAAGAATTCCGTGTTGTTTAGCGCGCTCTTGCACCAAAGTAATACTTGCTGAAAGTTGCGGTTTAGCACTAGATATTGCCTTTTCAATCGCATTTAATCGGCTAGCGCTTGAGCCAAGATCAAAGCCAATAGCGGCCTCATTGCCAGTAATAGGCTCGATAAAAAACACAGGATAATAAACAGCACGCTCGCCAGCACGAATCATTTTTCCTTGGGTTTTTCTTTCAGAAAATTCAAAACCTGGAAACTGAACTTGGTGTCTTTTCTCATAAGCCTGGCGCTGAGATAGCGAAACTCTCGGGATCCACTCTAACGCCTGAATGTCTTCGTGACGACTGAGCATCCGTTTTGCTTCACGATTGAACTGCACCATGCTTGGGTGCTCATTACTATTAAATAAGATACTTAAGGAATATAACGGTTCGAGGCTTAAGACCAATTCACGGTGTAAGGATACAACTTGCTCATTGACCTCTTTTTGAAATGAAGAAATAATAGATTTTTGCTCAAAATCATAAAAAAACCAACTACCAAGTCCGGAAAAAAAACAGCCAAAAATGATAATAATTACTTGGAATTTTCCTGAACTAAAATTGACCATAACCATGCTCTCAATCCTAATGAACAAACCTCGCATCCGTGCGACAAGGTTAAATAATGAACAACATCATACTATGTAAGTGATTGAACAACAAATTAATAGGTAATTTACACTGGAATTAAATTAATTAAGCCGCGGAATAATAAATGCTGCTGGTTGATCACCCCGTAGCACTCAAATTCTTGTTGTAAATCGTCTTTAGGATTATTGCGGCTAACGTCGGTCTGGCGCACTAATATCTGCAAACAATCATTACTTTTAAGGTTTTTCATATGACTACGATTAACACTAAGCTTATGCGACGTATAAATCAGCGGATCAAGTTTAAAGTCGAGTTGCTCTTTAACCGCTTTCTCTAACAACGCACTCGACAATAAAGCGCATGGAAATATCTCTGGAAATTCAATTTTCCCCTCAACCTCATCAAAGAAGTTAGCTTGGGGTTGCAATGAACTACATAAAAAGTTTTTAGCATTACTGGTGGTCATAAATTTTCGTTTGATAAAATATCCACTATCAGGTAAAAAACTCCGATCTGGTGCCGTTTTTAATTGGGCGAAATCAGGCAACTGCGGATCAGCTAAAAAAAGCGGTAATCGAGACTCCTTTTTATAACCTATTAAACACAACTTACCATCGGCTTTAATACTAATGCGGTTACCTAAAACTGGATTAATTGAATCGGGTTTAAATAAAGATTTTTTGACGGAGACATCAACTTGTTGGCCTGGTGACACCGCATTAGCAAATGAAAATTGGTAATTACTAAACATTAAATT
This sequence comes from Gammaproteobacteria bacterium, assembly GCA_013214945.1. Taxonomy (NCBI): domain Bacteria; kingdom Pseudomonadati; phylum Pseudomonadota; class Gammaproteobacteria; species Gammaproteobacteria bacterium. The sequence goes on along the minus strand of JABSRT010000002.1, from coordinate 72,168 downwards.
TTCTTGAGCAATTAAATCGGCCTCATTATGTTCAAACCGGTGAGCACGCATAGCTCCTTCAATTAGCATTTCTAGTTGAAACCCCAGTAAAATAGGCCCAGTAAACGGGTTGTTCACAACTTGCTGCCATTTATTTTTATCATGAAACAAATTGAAATCATCCGTGGAGTTTCTGGCGACGTCCAAATGAAGTTCACTAAAGCTATAGAGCATAAAATCCGACCTCAAAGGTGAGCTAATTACCGATTAAGTTTAGCAGTGTTCTGTTAATTCAACTTAAATCAGCGGTTATTACCCTATGGCATAACTCGCCAATAGCTTATAATTTCAAGCTTAAACAGCCAGCTACTTAGCCGGTGAAGCTATTTTCAATGAGGTGTCATGCGTTCTATCATGTTTCAGGGCTGCACGAGCGATGCAGGCAAGAGTTTTTTAGTGGCATTAATGTGTCGAGGTTTGGTCAATCGCAAAGTAGATGTGGTGCCGTTTAAAGCTCAAAACATGAGTAACAATGCAGCGGTCACTAGCGATGGCAAAGAAATGGGCCGCGCGCAATGGCTGCAAGCAATCGCGGCAAAACTGGTGCCTAGCGTGTCAATGAATCCTATTTTGCTTAAACCCTCTAACGATACATTTTCCCAAGTGATCGTCAATGGTGAAGTTAACTCTGACATTGGCGTGTTACCTTGGCGTGAGCGTCGCCAGCATCTTTGGCCACATGTTAAAGCAGCACTGGCATCGCTTAATCATCATGACACGATGATCATTGAGGGTGCAGGCAGCCCAGCCGAAGTTAACCTGCGTAACAGCGACATTGTTAATATGGCCGTAGCGATCGAAACGAATGCCGATGTTTATATCGTGGCTGATATAAACCGTGGTGGCGCTTATGCCCACTTGCTGGGCACTTACATGTGTTTAAGCGAGCAAGACCAAAGCTTAATTAAAGGCTTTATTCTCAATCGCTTTCGTGGTGACGAAAACCTGCTGGCGCCAGCTAATGAGTGGATCGAACAGAAAACCGGAGTCCCCGTTGTCGCGGTTATTCCCGAATTAAGCCACCAATTGCCAGAAGAAGATCAACTGCACTATCAAGCCAGCTTTACTGGCACGGATCTAAATATTGGACTTATCAGCTACCCTTGGGCCAGCAATATGGACGAGTTTGATCCTTTGTTTAACGAGCCAGGTGTTAACTTGATCCCTATTTCAAGTGCTAGTGATCTTAGTCAACTTGACGCCTTGATCTTACCCGGCAGTAAAAACAGCGGTGCTAGCCTCGCTTATTTAGAGCGATCAGGCTTAGATCAATTGATCATCGACTTTGCACACAGTGGTAAAACAATTTTAGGTATTTGCGGTGGTTTACAGATCTTAGGGCAAGCGATCACCGATCCTCATCAGATTGAAGATGGCGATCATCAGGGACTCAACTTGATCCCGTTAACAACCGAGTTAAAAATAAAAAAGATCAAACAGCAAACAACCGTTGCCACTGAATTTGGTTTTGACGTCACCGGTTATGAGATCCATTGCGGCATAAGCCATGCAACATCTGATGATCTAATTTCGCATACTGGTGATCTTGGCTGGCGTTATAAAAATATCAGCGGTACTTATCTTCACAATATTTTTAATAATACGGCTTACCGCCAGCAATTTTTAACCGCCTTAGGTTGGCAAGGTCGCTGTATCGATTGGGATAAATTTATTAATAAGCAACTCGATACCCTAAGTGCTCACCCAGCTATCGAGCAACTGCTTGATAGACTGCAGCAATCTTAATAACTAAACAAAGCCAATGGGTCAAGCAATGAGCAACGTAACTAATACAACAGCGACCACAGCAAAGAGCACCAAGTCTGCTTATCAACTTTTCCGGCAAGGCGCTTGGGACGCAACACCATTAATTATTGGTGGCATTCCGTTTGGCATTATTTTTGGCACCTTAGCCCTTAATGCCGGTCTCGATATTTGGCAAACAGTTGGTTTGTCGAGCATTGTATTTGCGGGTTCAGCCCAGTTTGTCGCAATTGGCATGTTAGCTGCTGGCACCTCAATTGGTTTTATCGTTGCTGCGACCTTAATCGTTAATTTACGCCACTTAATTTATGCCGCCAGCATGTTGCCCTATGTTAAGCACTTGCCACAGCGCTGGCGCATTGTGTTGGCGTTTTTATTAATAGACGAAGTGTTTGCTGCGACCTACCCTCGCCATATCAATAACCTCGATGATAAAAACAACCATTGGCACTATTTCGGTGCTGGTTTTACCTTTTATATCAGCTGGAATATCGCCACGCTTATTGGCATATTCTTTGGCCAATCTATTCCTGGCATTGACAGCTGGGGGCTAGACTTTGCAATGTCTGCGACCTTTATTGGCATGGTGGTACCTCACCTAATCAATAAACCGATGGTAATCGCAGTATTAACCAGTGGTTTGTTAGCGGTGCTAACTTTTCATTGGCCACACAAAATAGGCTTAGTATTATCGTCGGTCACAGGCATGGCGGTCGGTTATTATTTAGATCAACGCTTACAGAGTAAAAAATAATGGAAATTTGGTTACTGATCTTACTGATGGCGCTCGTTACCTTTGGCATTCGTTATGCCTTATACGCCAAAGCCAATGCGATAACATTACCGGCAAAACTCGAGCAGGCGCTTAAATTCAGCGCCCCTTGTGTATTAACAGCAATCTGGGTACCCGCGGTATTAATGCCCCAAGGCGAGCTGGCAATTACGTTACAAAACCCGTATTTAATCGGTGCGATTATCGCACTAGGCATTGCGCTATGGAAACGTAATATCTTGCTGACCATAGTGGTAAGCATGAGCTGTTTTTTTGTCTATAAACATTTGATTTTGGCTTAGTGCAATAGGTTTTAGATCGCGTTTTCAGGGTAATTATTACAGTGAAAAAAACTATTGCTGAGCTGTTGTGGTCGAAAAATAGTGGCTGATACGCTGTTCTAACCAATATTTAGGTTTGAACAAAGAACCACTTACAAATCCTAAATGACCGCCGTTTTCTGGGGTGTCGATACTTATATTGATAGGCAACTCTCTGAATTCTTCCTCTATATTCGCCCCCATAAATGGGTCGTCAAGCGCTTGAATAATCAACGTTTGACACTGAATGTTAGGCAAGTACTGACCCGCGCTCGAAATCTTGTAATACTCTTTTGCATCCCTGAAACCATGGATTTTAGCGGTGTATAAATTATCAAACTGTTCAATGCTATTAATCTTTTTAATACTTTGCACGCTCAAACCAATTAGCGCCATGTAGTCGTGGCATAAAAACTTTTTCAGCAAAGATATTTTTAGTGGTCGTAATAGGTACCGTTGATAAACCTTGGCAAAACCATGCTGCATTGTTGCAGAGCAACTGGCCAGCTGAATAGGCGCAGAGACAGAAACCGCGGCGCTCAGTGGTGATGAATGACTATACTCAGCCAGCAACTTCAGTAGCATATTACCGCCTAGGGAGTAGCCTATAGCAAACAGCGGGCTTGCGGGATAACTCTCTTTAAGGTGAGCTATCCAAGCTTTAGCGTCTGCGGTGTCACCACTATGGTAAGCTCTTGCCGTTCTATTGAGCCGCTCGGAACAACCTCTAAAATGCATTAAAACACTGCTGTACCCGTTACTGTGTAAGTGTTGCATCATGCCTTTAATATATGCTGATTTAGATGATCCCGCTAGGCCGTGAAATAGAATAACGATCGGTTTTTTACTGTCCATTGCAGGTTTCTTATACCAGTGACAGTCAACAAAATCGCCATCCTCAAGTTCAAACTGTTGTACCGTAAAATCAATGGCTGGGCACTGGCGTAACAACGTCGGGTACAAGGTTTGTAAGTGTCTATTTTGAAGACCTGTGGCCGCTTTAAATTTTTTCATTTAAATATTCGCTAGTGAGAATTTGTCATATTAGTAATCAAGGGGTCATAATCAAGGGGTCGGGGTTGTTGATTTTGAAACCTCGTGAGTGGCCGGTTGCTATTATAAAAAACTCAAGTTGGTTAGTTTACTCTTGGCATTATCAAGCATTAAAAAGCGGAAGTGAATAACATCACCGTTTTTAACGATGTAGTCTTCAACTTTAAGCATGCCAGCCTCTTTTGGCGCAGTATCAAGTTACTCTGACCGCTTGATTAGGGATTCACTTTTTAATGAACGCTTTAGATACTAGGCGCCCAAGGTAAGTTAATTGACCACGCTCTGCACGCCGTAAACCCATCCAAGGGGCTTGGGCTGGCATCACTGCTACAGCGGACTGCTTCATATCAAAGATATAAAGGTTCTACCTTCGCTCCCAGTAACAGCAGGATTAGTCCAATCAACTTGCCTTTCTCAGCTGTGGCGCTAAGGGGCACAAATCGCCTTGGAATAGTTGTGCCAATGTTGAGTTTGGGATTAGGTTTTGTATAGGTAATCGCGAGAATTAACGCCCAAATAACAGGCTAAAAATAGTTGGTTAAAATAGCGACGAAGGAACAAAGACCAACTGTTTTTTCCTTGTTGAATTACCTTATAGTTATTAGGTTGCTACATGCGAAGATAGGCCTTTTTCCCAAATCTTTTTGGGGATCATACCATCCTTTTCATATAGTGCTACCTTACTAATTTTGTGTTCCCCTTTTGGTATTTGTAAGCTATTCAAATACTGTGAATCCTTTAAGGTTAATGGTGTAAAGGCTTTAAGCGTACAATGAGGGTTATACGGAAATGGATTATCATCAAAGGCAATCTCCGTACCTATTAGCAAATGGTGTAATTGCTCAAATAGTTCTCGTTCTGGTTCAACAAAGTAGATATCCGTATTAGGAAAGTTATTAATGCCCCTAAACTTGAAAGAAAAAGCCGGTATACCTTCAAATAGGTTCTCAAGCCTAGAAATAACGTAATCTAGCTTTTGACCTACTGTAACAGAACCTACCCCTGACGAACCTGTAATAGTAATCTCTTGTGGAAAGTTGGTAATACAAGGTTCGATCTCTTCGCGCACAGCGAGAATCCAGTCAGCAACCTTTCCCTCTAGTTCTGCGACAATGTAAGTCGGGTTTGATATTTCCACGGACAGTCAGATCTCCCTGTATGTTGCTTAGATGCACATGCAACCTAACATTTGTATATGCGGCATGCTCGTTATCTAACTTTAGAAAAGTCAGTAACCATAATAATTAATGCAATTAAATTATTACGTTAGCAGTGAGGTTGCAAGTGTTTTTAAAAAGAAAGTGAGCATGCTCGTTATCTCAAACCCCTTTGCACACTTTCGAAGACGTGGTAACAATAACTGATTAATATTAGCCGCTTGAGAATAACATTATGACAAAGTGTGCTGAGCTGAGCTGAGCTGAAGTCATTACGCCAATAAACGCGCGACGAAATATATATTCAAGTCTTGGCTATAAGCACAATCAACAAAAACGACACTGAACATATTAGAAAACATCATGGTAAATTGAACATTGCGACACAATCACTCAAGCTTTATGCAAATCGCTTTTGCGCGAGAGCAAGTTACAAAGTAGATCACTTAGCTACCGCTTTATCGCGCAGGGTCAATAGTACCTGCTAGTGAGTTGTTGGTTCGAAACCAACCGGCAATGGAATAGCGAATCGATTGTGCCGCTAATACTTCGTGGGGGAAACGCTCGCTTTCAAACACCACTAGCGTGCCTACTTTGGGGCTTACTTGGGCTAGAATAGTGGTCGAGTCTTCAGCATAGATTATTAACTCGCCGCCTGTTGCTGGTGAGTTAAGGTAGCAAACAGTAGTCAGTACTCGATTGGATCGCCCTTTAAAGGCATCAAGGTGTTTTTTGTAAAAATCGCCGGCTTCATATTTGGCGTAATGACATTCGTAATCGAACAATCCCATGAAAAAATGCCGATTAATCGATGATCGCAATTGATCCATTTGGCCTAAATAGTCGGCCTGCGCAGGATCGCTACCATCAAACCAGCGGGTTTTATCTTTGCGGATTGTGTCATTTAACTGCGTGCCCTGTTGGCGACCAATACCGGCGGGTTTAAATTGCGGCTGGTTGTGCTGACAGTCGGTTAACAGACCAGCAATGACGTTAGCGGGTAATGCATTTTCAATCACCACAAAGCCATGGTCAGCGATACCATTAAGAATGTTGTCCATCGGCAAATTTCCTTTTAGGCTGGATCAAATAGAGCAAAAGTAATCAAATCAAAAACAAAAAAGCCGAGAATAATATCTCGGCTTTTTTATTACTAGACTGCTATTTAAACGTTAAAGCGGAAGTGAATAACATCACCGTCTTTAACGATATAGTCTTTGCCTTCTACTTTAAGCATGCCTGCGTCTTTCGCGCCAGCTTCACCGTTAAACTCAATGAACGAGTCATAACCGATAACAGCAGCACGGATAAAGCCACGCTCGAAGTCAGTGTGAATTTTACCAGCAGCTTGTGGCGCAGTGTCACCAATCGAGATAGTCCATGCACGAACTTCTTTAACGCCTGCAGTAAAGTATGTTTGCAGTTCAAGCAAGTCGTAACCAGCACGAATAACGCGGTTAAGACCTGGTTCTTCAATGCCCATGTCTTCCATGAACTCAGCCGCATCTTCAGCGTCTAATTCAGCAATTTGAGACTCTAGCTCGGCACAAACTGCAACCACAACAGAACCTTCAGTCAGGGCTAATTCACGCACCTGATCAAGTAATGGATTATTGTCAAACCCTTCTTCACTAACATTAGCAATGTACATGGTTGGCTTTGCCGTTAAGAAGTTTAAATAGCTAATGGCTACTTTTTCTTCTTTAGTTAGCTCTAACGAACGGATCATTAGGCCTTCATCAAGATGAGCGGTAACTTTTTCTAACACGCTAATTTCAAGCTTGGCATCTTTATCACCACCTTTGGCTTTTTTAGCCAGGCGGTAAATGACTTTTTCAGCCGTATCCATATCAGATAATGCAAGTTCAGTGTTGATCACTTCAATGTCAGCTAGTGGATCGATGGTGCCACTGACGTGAATGATGTTGTCATCTTCAAAACAACGAACAACATGACCAATAGCATCTGTTTCACGGATGTTAGCTAGAAACTTGTTGCCTAGACCTTCACCTTTAGATGCGCCAGCTACTAAACCTGCAATGTCGACAAATTCCATTGTCGTTGGCAAGATCCGCTCTGGATTAACAATAGCTGCTAGCTGATCCAAACGAGGATCAGGCATAGGAACCACACCAGTATTAGGCTCGATGGTACAAAACGGAAAGTTAGCCGCTTCGATACCTGCTTTGGTTAAAGCATTAAATAGTGTTGATTTACCGACATTAGGTAAGCCGACGATACCACATTTGAAACCCATGGTGATTCCTTAAAATTTATTGAGTGTGACTACCCTAAGGTGATTAACCTTTATAGGTGTGTAGTCGATTTTTTGCGGCGTTAAGATCTTTACTAAAGATCAGACTGGTTGAACGAACAGCTTCGTCTATTGCACCGTCCATCGTATTTTGTTGATCCGATGGTGCTTTTCCTAACACATAACCTGTGACTTTATCTTTATGTCCTGGGTGGCCAATGCCAACGCGCAGGCGATGAAAGTCTTTATTGTTGCCCAGACAACTAATAATATCTCTAAGGCCATTATGACCACCGTGTCCGCCACCTTGTTTGAATTTGGCAATGCCTGGATCTAAGTCGAGTTCATCGTGAACCACCAGAATACTTTCTGCTGGGATCTGATAAAACTTAGCCATTGCTGCAACGGCTTGACCGCTACGATTCATAAAGGTTGTTGGAATAAGTACTCTAACATCATTGCCTTCGATAGTAAGTCGAGCGGTATGACCAAAGAATTTACTTTCTGGTTTTAAAGAGGTGTTGTGCCAGTTTACGAGTTGTTCAATATACCAAGCACCCGCATTGTGCCGTGTTTGGGCATATTCGGGGCCTGGATTAGCCAGGCCCACGATTAGCTTAATAGCTTCCAAGAATTTATCTCAGACCTATTCAGCAGCAGCTTCTTCAGAAGCTTCTTCGTCACTTACACTTGCGCCTTTAGGCGTGTGGATAGTAACTACTGCTTGATCGTGATCAGCGCCTTTAGCAAGTTCAACTGAAGTAACGCCTTCAGGAAGAACTAGGTCAGAAAGGTGGATAGTGTGATCAACTTCTAGAGCAGCAACATCAACTTCGATGAACTCAGGAAGGTTAGCAGGCAAACATGCAACTTCAACAGTGCTCATGTTGTGAGAGATAACGCCGCCAGCTTTAAGTGCTGCGTTAGTATCTTCGTTTAGGAAGTGTACAGGCACTTGAGTGTGGATTTCGTGAGTTTCGTCAACACGTAGGAAGTCAGCGTGGTTAACGATTGGCTTGTGGCTGTGACGTTGCATAGCTTTAACGATTACTTTCTCTTCTTTACCGTCAACTTTGATAGTAAGAATTGAAGAGTAAAATGCTTCTTCTTCTTGAGCTTTGAAGAATTTGTTTTGAGCTAGCGTGATCGAAATAGGAGCAGCTTCGCCACCGTAGATGATTGCAGGCATTTGATTCGCGTGACGTAGGCGGCGGCTCGCACCTTTCCCTAGGTCTGTACGAAGTTCTGCATCAAGAATAATATTAGACATGTTAATGTCTCCAAATAAATGTATTTAAGGTTGAGGATTTTTGCGACCAAAATCCCCGCGTTTCCGAAAAATTCGGAGCGGCATTATAACCAGAGGATAAAAATAGAGCAAGTAAAGCGGGTTAAAAGAATTGGACTGAGACTTAGAATCGTGAACTCAAAACAGATAATTTATGCGTAGGTATTTAAGCGGGATAACTTTCGATAAAGTACTCAGGTTAGCAAGGCGCTAACCTGAGTATCAGTCAAACTAAGACTGTTCGCGCGCGATAGCACGGTAAGCAATGTCGGTACGATAAAAAGCTTTATCCCAACGAATTTGCTCTGCAACTTGATAAGCACGTTGCTGCGCCTGCGTCACCGTATTGCCCAGTGCTGTTGCACAAAGCACTCGACCACCGGCTGTTACCACGTCGCTACCATTAAGCTTAGTGCCGGCGTGAAATACTTTAGTATCAGCAGTCGCACTAGGAATGTTAGTGATAACATCACCTTTGGCATAATCGCTAGGATAACCACCAGCCGCTAGCACGACACCAACAGCAGGTCGCCTATCAAAATCAGCAGTAACCTGATCTAGCTTTTGCGCAAAAGACGCTTCAACCAATTCAACCAAATCTGACTTTAAGCGCATCATGATTGGTTGAGTTTCTGGATCACCAAAACGACAGTTAAACTCGATAACTTTTGGCGTGCCGTCACTCATGATCATTAGGCCAGCGTAAAGGAAGCCAGTATAAGTATTGCCTTCTGCCGCCATGCCTTCTACGGTTGGGTAAATAACTTCGTTCATAATACGATCATGAATCTCAGCCGTTACAACAGGAGCAGGAGAATAAGCACCCATACCGCCAGTATTTGGACCCGTATCACCATTGCCAACACGTTTATGATCTTGACTAGTTGCCATTGGCAATACGTTTTTACCGTCAACCATCACGATAAATGACGCTTCTTCACCATCAAGAAACTCTTCAATGACTACACGACTACCAGCATCACCAAAAACATTGCCAGCTAGCATATCTTCAATCGCGTCTTCAGCTTCAGCCAAAGTCATTGCAACGATCACGCCTTTACCAGCAGCTAGGCCGTCGGCCTTGATTACTATTGGCGCACCTTTTTCACGAACATAAGCCAAAGCTGGCTCAACTTCGGTAAAATTTTGATACCAAGCGGTTGGAATGTTATGACGGTCTAAAAAGTCTTTAGCAAAAGCTTTAGAGCCTTCAAGTTGAGCTGCGCCCTGACGTGGACCAAAACAGTTAAGTCCGGCCGCTTCAAACGCGTCAACCACGCCAATCACTAACGGCGCTTCTGGGCCGACAATAGTCACTGTTACGTCATTTGATTTTGCAAAGGCGATTAAGCCTTCGATGTCATTAACATCAAGCGCGATATTTTCAAGCTTAGATTCTAAGGTAGTGCCCGCATTACCCGGAGCAACAAAAACTTTACTAACCTTAGTCGACTGTGCCGCTTTCCATGCCAATGCATGCTCGCGACCACCGCCACCGATAACTAATACATTCATCTGTAATACCTTAATATGTATATACCCGTCATCCTTGAAACCGCAGCTTTATTGTCTTCGCTTAGAATAACAATCACTTATAAAACATAAGCTCATGCTATTCAATGTTTGACGGCTTCACTGCAATTTCAATGATTTTTGGTATAGATAACCTCAAGCTTGGTTCGTCACAAAGTCCGAGATTAGCTCAACAAAAAATCTTAATGGCGGAAGTGACGCATGCCAGTGAAGATCATGGTCATGTTCGCTTCATCTGCAGCGGCAATGATTTCTTCATCACGAATTGAACCACCCGGCTGAATAACACAGCTAATGCCTGCAGCAGCTGCTGCATCGATACCATCACGGAATGGGAAAAATGCATCAGAAGCCATTACGCTACCTTCCACAACTAGCCCTTCGTCTTGGGCTTTAATACCGGCAACTTTTGCTGAGTAAACGCGGCTCATTTGGCCAGCGCCAACGCCAATGGTCATGCCGTCACGGGCATAAACAATCGCGTTCGACTTAACGAATTTAGCGACTTTCCAACAGAACATAAGATCCGTTAGTTCTTGCTCGCTTGGCTGACGCTTAGACACAATCTTTAGATCGGCTAGGGTAACCTGACCTAAATCTTTGTCTTGCACTAACATGCCGCCATTAACGCGTTTGTAATCGTAGGCAGGTGCTTTAGCGGTAAACTCACCACATTCTAGCAAGCGAACATTTTTCTTAGCCGCTACAATTTTTTGTGCTTCGTCACTGACAGCAGGTGCAATAATAACTTCAACAAATTGACGATCAACAATGGCTTGGGCCGTTGCTGCGTCTAATTCGCGGTTAAAAGCGATAATGCCACCAAAGGCTGACGTTGGATCCGTTTTAAAAGCACGTTCATAAGCTGACAAAATATCATCGCCAATCGCAACGCCACATGGGTTTGCGTGTTTTACGATAACACAAGCTGGCTGATCGAATTCTTTAACACACTCAAGGGCCGAATCAGTATCTGCGATATTATTAAATGATAACGCTTTACCTTGTAGTTGCTTAGCGGTAGATACCGACGCTTCAGCTGGGTTTTCTTCAACATAAAATGCCGCTTTTTGATGGCTGTTTTCACCGTAGCGTAAGTCTTGCTGCTTAATAAATTGGCTATTGAAAGTACGAGCGAATTTAGACCCGTCTTCACTTGGCTCACCGTGCGATGGCACCATGGTGCCGAAGTAGTTGGCGATCATGCCGTCGTAAGCTGCGGTATGCTCAAAAGCGGCAATCGCGAGATCAAAACGAGTCTGATAAGTTAGTGAACCGTCATTTTCTTTCATTTCGCTTAATACGCGATCGTAATCGCTAGCATTAACGATAATAGTCGTATCTTTGTGGTTTTTAGCCGTTGAACGCACCATTGTTGGTCCACCGATATCGATATTTTCAATCGCATCTTCCAGTGAACAACCTTCTTTAGCCACGGTATCGGCAAAAGGGTAAAGGTTAACCACAACCATATCGATTGGGTTGATATTATTTTGCGCCATTACGTCTTCGTCAACGCCGCGACGGGCTAAAATACCACCGTGAATTTTAGGGTGCAGTGTTTTAACGCGACCATCCATGATTTCTGGGTGTCCGGTGTAATCAGACACTTCGATACAACTAACTCCGTTTGCTTCCAGCAGTTTGGCGGTACCACCCGTTGAAAGAATTTCAATGCCTTGCTCGCTTAGTGAACGTGCGAATTCGACGATACCGTTTTTATCTGAAACGCTTAATAAAGCGCGTTTGATAGGTCTTGATGCTGACATATTATGCAAAAGCCTCATAGTTAAAGAGTAATAATTAAAATAGTTTAAAGAGTAAAATCTCGAGTTAAACCGGATGCAAGCAGCCGTTCCATCTCATTAAGTATTTTGATTGTGATGTAACTCAAATTTAAGGCCGACATTTTACAAGAAAATGTGATCTAAGTGGCAAATAATTACCATTAATTTAAGAATAAATTTATTTGAGGATAATTAACCTAAAAATTAGGAGCCTAGATTATTGCTGCGTTGCGTGACTGATAGCACCGTTGCAGCATTTTCAATGGTCACGGCTATCGCTGCTTTGTTAGGGCCACTACTTTTTGGGTAATTAGCATTATTAATAAAACGGCGGCGCCAAACACAAACAAGCCAGAATGTACTTTTATACTAACAATAGGCCCAAGTTTTACAGTCACAATTAAAACCGCCACCACCATGACATCTAACATCGCCCAACGGCCGTATTCATGCATTAAGTGGAGGTAACGTTGTGTTTTGAGGTTGTTGGTTAATTTTATCGAGAGTAATTTAAACAGCACCATAATTTTCATTATTGGCAGCACCACGCTAAACCCAGCAACTGCAATAAATAACAGTATTTGACCATTTCGCCACAGCTCGAGTATTGCCGATATGATAGAAAAATCATTACTGATTATCATAAATTTAGTAATAGAGATCATCGGCAAGAATATGCCGAATGCAAAAAAGACACTCGCTAGCAATAATAAAAATAGCAACCATCTTGCCTGTCTTTGAGGGATCTCGAGCGCCTGATTATCACTTGGTAAAATATCGCTCATCTTGGCCCCTGTTTTCTTGGCGTCCTGCATACTTAATCTTAGATTAGCTGTCGATAGACGAATAGTAGCATATTCCTAAGCACGGCTTAGTCTTCACAAAGGAGCCTTGTATAACATATCAACCGTATTAGTTACTTTTCTACAGACCAAAAAAAATCGCATTTAAGCGACTGTCTTTTAGTTCGTACTTTTGTAATAAATGGTGCGGGAAGAGAGACTTGAACTCTCACGCGTCGCGGTAGCATTTACGATCACTTGAGGGTGTTCGCAAAACTTCGTTTCGCCTTTCTTTACTTAAGCTACTTGAGAAAGTTACTTTTCTATAGACCAAAAAAAATCGCAATTAAGCGACTGTCTTTTAGTTCGTTCTTTTTTAATAAATGGTGCGGGAAGAGAGACTTGAACTCTCACACCTTGCGATACTAGAACCTAAATCTAGCGCGTCTACCAATTCCGCCACCCCCGCATAACAAAGTTTTACTGCTTAACATTATAAAAAGGGTGAATTTCTTATAACATCACTCGCTTTTAACGAGAAGAATAGTTGGCTGGGATACAAGGATTTGAACCTTGGAATGACGGGATCAAAACCCGCTGCCTTACCGCTTGGCTATATCCCAACTAAACTTATTCATTTCTAATACGTTGAGATAACATAAAAGAAATATGGTGGCTACGACGGGATTCGAACCTGTGACCCCATCATTATGAGTGATGTGCTCTAACCAGCTGAGCTACGTAGCCATCACTAAACGTTTTACAGCCGTTCACGCTGTCGTCATTCTAATGTTAACCGAGGTTAACTCCACTTTAAAAAAGTGGCTGGGATACAAGGATTTGAACCTTGGAATGACGGGATCAAAACCCGCTGCCTTACCGCTTGGCTATATCCCAACTAAAATGTTTATCTACTTATTCAAAGTAAACCTTGAATAAATAAATGGTGCGGGAAGAGAGACTTGAACTCTCACACCCTAGGATACTAGAACCTAAATCTAGCGCGTCTACCAATTCCGCCACCCCCGCACAATACTTCAAGATAGAGCTCAACAGGTCAAAGACCACATCGCTGCGCCGTTCTCTTTAAGTGCGGCGTATTATGCGGATGAAGCACGCAACCGTCAATAGTTTTTTTTCGCTTTTTATCGACTTTGTTACCGTCTGTCCATTTTGTAGACATAACGCACATAAAACGTGCCATAACAAAGCAATTATAGGCCCATTGCGTACTTCATTACCTGTTTTTTACCCCAGTGTGACTGCTGAGCCAGCTTAAGAGCAGTATTACGCAGTAACTTAATTGGGCCACGGTGATTGCTAAAGGTTAAATAAAATACATCCATCGCGCTTTGCATCAACAAATTGTCTGGCTTACGCGATTTTTGATATGCATTTAGTGTATCGACATGCCACCAGCATTTACCTTGGCTATGAGCGTGATGAATTAGCTCACTTAATTTGATGACATCCTTAAAGCCTAAGTTGACACCCTGCCCGGCCAACGGATTAATCGTATGAGCGGCATCCCCCAACAAGACTAAGTTATCTTTATAGTAAGTATGTGCATGACGACGGGTTAACGGGAACGAGCCGCGATCATCAACGTCAAATTGTCCCAACCGATCTGGAAACTCATTAATGATTTTCTGCTTAAGCTGGATCAATGGTAAAGCTGATAAACGCCTGATCGTCGCAGGACTGTCATACCACACTAATGAGGCTTTATTGCCAGCTAAAGGCAATAAGGCACGCGGGCCATTAGTTGTGAATTGCTGCCACGTAATATCTTGCTGCTCACATGCCGTTGTAATATTGATTAACATCGCATGTTGGCGGTAATCCCATGCTGTTATGCCGATATTAGCCTTTTGACGTACTAACGAATTGGCGCCATCAGCGCCAACCAACAAGTTGCAACTGAGCTGCTGCTCGCCAATCGTTAACGCATAACCATCGCTGCACGGCTCAATATCAGTAATTGTCTGCCCAGCTAAGATAGTCACATTGTCAAAGGTTGCTAGCTGTTGCCATAAGGCCAATTGAATTAATCTGTTTTCAATAATGTGACCTAAATGGTCACGCGACATCGTGGCACTGTCAAACAGCAAATGACTATTGTCTGTTTCCCACGTTTCTAAAAAACGGTAAGGGCAAGTGCGCATCTCGCTAAGATGTTGCCAAGCACCCACTTGAGTCAGTAACTGTTCTGAAGCTGCGCTTATCGCCGAAACCCGCAGATCCATCGGCTGTTCTTTTTGGTAAGGAGTTGGGGTGTGTTGTTCCACCAGCGCAATCGTTAACCCTAAAGGGGCTAATGCACACGCTAGCGCGCCACCGACCATGCCACCACCGACAATGACAATATCAAACTGTTGCATCTCATTTCCGCTTCAATAATTTCTCGACATATTTTATGCACACTCTAGCGAGATAGCCATTGATATTAGATAATAACGCCTTCATCAATCCAAAAGAATCCAGATGCGACAAATCCACCTGTTATACGGCGTAATATTAGTGCTAGCCTCAGAAATGATCTTTGCAGGCCTGAGTGCACTCGTGAAATATCTCAGTGCCGAGGTCAGCCAAATTCAAATGATCTTCTTTCGCAATTTATTTTCACTGCTGCCGCTATTACCATGGTTGTTTAGAAAAAGACTCAGCGCAGTGCGCACCGAAAAAATACAACTGCACCTGCTCAGGGCCACTGCCGGATTAAGTGCGATGTTTATCTACTTTTATGCCATCACTCATACCGATTTAGTCAACGCCGCGATGGTGCTAATGCTGGCACCCTTTTTTATTCCGGTGTTGGCCGCCCTGTGGTTAAAGCAGCCGCAAAGCAAAGCGGGGATCTGTTCGGTTATCTTAGGGTTTGTCGGGGTTTTATTATGTTTGTACGCCAAAAGTAATGAGCAAGGCGCTAATGCGGGCATTAGTACTGGATTAGTTGTGATGATTATTATCGGCGCAATGTTAGTGGCGGTATCTAAAGCGACTATAAGTAAAATGACCGCCACTGAGTCGAGTCAACGTATCGTATTCTACTTCTCATTTTTGTCATTTATTATCAGCGGCTTGTTATTACCACTGGCGTGGCAACCGATTAGCTTAGCCAGTTTAGGGCTGTTATTGGTCTTAGGGTTTGGCGCGGTCGCGGCACAATTGATGCTAACTAAGGCATTTACTATCGCACCAGCAACGACTATCGGCTTATTAAGTTACAGTTCAATTTTGTTCGCCGCATTAGTTGGTGCTATTTGGTGGCAAGAATACCCGACTAACCAATGGTATGCGGGCGCCGCAATCATTGTTAGCGCTGGTACCATCGCAATGTTCTTTAATAACAAAAAACGGCAACAGCGCCAAACTAGCGACTGACTAATTCGTTAACAACGCTAAAATTTCGCGGGTCTTTTGTTGCATCAATGCGACATCGCCGCGCGATTCAACATTAAGCCGCACCACAGGTTCGGTATTGGAGCTGCGTAAATTAAAGCGCCAATTTAGATGTTCAATGCTCAAGCCGTCAATGTGTTCAACCTTGACGGCTCCTGCATCAAACCGTGCTTTAACTCGAGCAATCGCAACCTGCGGCTCGGCCAAGGTGCTATTAATTTCTCCCGACGCCGGAAACAACGCAATGCGCTGCGCCACTAATTGCGATAGCGATTGATTTTTTAGCGACAACATTTCAGTAATTAACAACCAAGGGATCATGCCTGAATCGCAATAACCGAAATCGCGAAAATAATGATGGGCACTCATTTCACCGCCATAGACCGCATCTTCTTGGCGCATCCGCTCTTTAATAAAGGCATGACCCGTTTTACAAATAATCGCCTGACCGCCCGCCTGTTCAACTAAGTCTATCGTGTTCCAGGTGAGCCGTGGATCATGAATAATTTTAGCGCCGCCATTGTGGCTCAAAAACGCTTCTCCCAACAAACCAACAATATAATACCCTTCAATAAACTGCCCTTGCTCGTCAAACAAAAAACAACGGTCAAAATCGCCATCCCACGCAATGCCCATGTCGGCACCATGTTTAATCACTGCCTCGCTAGTGGCTGCGCGATTTTCAATTAACAAGGGGTTGGGAATACCGTTGGGGAAATGACCATCGGGCTGGTGATGAACCTTAATAAATTCAACCTCAATGCCAAGCTGTTTAAACTGTGCTTCAATTGCATCAATTACATGGCCCGCCGCGCCATTGCCCGCATTAACCACTAATTTTAAGCGTCGAATATTTTGCGGCTTAATATAACTCATTAAGTGATCAATATAAGGTGCTAGGTTGTCACCACGGCTTAAGCGACCACGCTTAGTCACTGGGGTAAACTGATTAAGTGCCACCAGCTGCTTTATCTCGTTCAAGCCGCTATCGCCACTAATAGGTTTGCCGTTATCACGCACTAATTTCATGCCATTATAGTCACGCGGGTTATGACTGGCTGTGACTTCAATGCCACCATCGACTGCTAAATTTTGGGTCGCAAAATAAATTTCTTCGGTCCCGGTCATGCCAAGATCTATCACGTCGACCCCTGAGTCTAACAAACCATTAGCCAGTGCCTGCTTTAATGCATCTGAACTTAGCCGAATGTCACCACCAACAACTACCGTGGTCGGGTTAAGAAACTGACCATAGGCGCGGCCAATCCGATACGCGATATCTTCGTTAAGCTCACTGCCTAACTTACCGCGAATATCATAGGCTTTAAAACAGCTTAGTTCGGTGGTCATTATCGCCTCCTGCGATGTTAAGTGATTAAAGGTTTTTCTTGTTCACACGGCCATAGATATCTTCAAAACGCACTATATCGTCTTCGCCTAAATAAGCGCCCGATTGCACTTCGATTAGCTCTAGCGCAATTTTACCTGGGTTTTCCAGCGCATGTTTAACCCCAATTGGAATATAGGTCGACTGGTTTTCAGTTAATAATATTTCGTTATCACCATTGGTTACTAACGCCGTGCCGCTAACAATAATCCAGTGCTCAGCCCGATGATGGTGCATTTGCACCGACAATTTACCCCCGGGCTTTACCGTAATGTGTTTCACTTGATGGCGCTCACCACTATCAATCGAGTCATATTTTCCCCACGGCCGATACACTTCACGATGCGTGGTCGCCTCGGTGCGGCGCTGTTGTTTTAATTGCTCAACAATGATTTTTACGTCTTGCACCCGATCAAGGCTCGCCACTAAAAGCGCGTCTGGTGTATCTACGACCACTAAGTTATCGATGCCAATCGTCGCCACTAAGCGATTTTGCGCCCGCACATAGCTGTTATTCGTATCGTGGGCGATAACATCACCGTGCAAGTGATTGCCTGCTGAGTCTTTTTCTGCCAATTTCCACAATGAAGACCAACTGCCAACATCATTCCAGCCGGCATCGAGCGGCATTACCACCACATCATCGCCAAGCGATGCTAATGGCTCCATTACTGCATAATCAATCGATTCGGCAGGACATTTTGCAAAGGCAATTGGGTCGACCCGCACAAAGTCTAAATCAGGCTCAAGGGTCGCGATAGATTGCTGACAAGCGCTTAAAATATCGGGACGGAAACGCCCCAAGGCTTCGAGATAACGGCTGGCTTTAAATAAAAACATGCCGCTATTCCAAAGATACTGCCCAGACTCGAGATATTGTTGCGCTGTTTGTGCGTCGGGTTTTTCAATAAAACTATCAACTTGATAGGCGCCATTGTCGAGGCTGCTTCCTTGTTTGATATAACCATAACCGGTATGCGCTTCGACTGGCACTATGCCAAAGGTGACTAATTTGTCTTGCTGGGCAAATACCAGCGCTCGGCTCACCGCGTTCTGAAACGCCGCTTCATCTTCGATTACATGGTCAGCAGCTAATACCAACAAAACTGGATCTTCGCCGCTGCTTTGAGCGCTTAACGCCGCCAGTGCCAACGCCGGTGCGGTATTTTTAGCTGCCGGCTCCAAAATTATCGTGCCTAACTCACCGGTGCGTCTTAACTGCTCTGCGACGATAAAGCGATGCTGCTCATTGCAAATGGTAATTGAGCGCTCAATCGGTAAACCTTCTAAACGACTTAGGGTGGTTTGCAGCATGGTGGATTCATTGACTAAGGGTAAGAATTGCTTTGGAAAGTGCTGACGTGATAACGGCCACAGCCGAGTACCAGAACCTCCAGCCATAATTACTGGAACTAACATAAATCACTCCCTGATATAAAAAATGCGATTGGTATGATTAAAAGTATAGGGGAATATTATCGCCGCGCAATAAAAGGCTTATTTTAGCGCGGCGAGCAGTGCAGAGCTAGGAGATAACGAAGATAGTTACGACTTAAGTTCAGCGTGTTTAAAGCGCTCAATCAAGGCCTGAGTCGAGCCTGAAAGCTGCTCGTTAGTAGCGCCGTTAAAGACCGCCATCACTGAATTACCAAGACATTTACCCAATTCAACGCCCCACTGATCAAACGAGTTAAGGTTCCACATTGCACCCTGCACAAATATCTTGTGCTCATACAACGCCATGATACTGCCCAGTACTTTAGGGCTTAGCTTTTCATAAACAAGGGTCGAGCTGGGTGAATTGCCCGGCATCATTTTATGTGGTGCTAATGCACGCGCCTGCTGTTCACTTTTTCCTTCGGCCAAGCACTCAGCATAAGCTTGGCTCACCGTTTTACCTTGCATTAAGGCTTCGCTTTGGGCAAAGCAATTGGCGACCAATACTTGGTGATGCTCGGTGTAATGACTTTGCCCCTGCAGCGCCACCATAAATTCAACCGGGATCACTTGATGACTTTGATGCATTAACTGCATAAATGCATGCTGACCGTTGGTGCCTTCTTGACCAAATACAATAGGGGCAACCGCCAGCGTTATCTCGTTACCGTCGACATCAACCCGCTTACCGCTGCTTTCCATATCGACTTGCTGTAAATAGCCGGGGAAATCACGCAATAAGTGGTCATAAGGCAAAACAGCCAAGCTGTTATACCCCATAAAGCTGCAGTTCCAAATGCCGATTAACGCCAATAGCACTGGCATATTTTGGCTTAACGGCGCGGTTAATAAATGCTGGTCAATCTCATAAGCACCGGCACGCAATTGCTCAAAATTGTCATAACCTATCGCACAAGCTAATGGAAAACCAACTGCCGACCATAACGAGAATCGGCCGCCAACCCAGTCCCACATCGGTAAAATATTGTCAGGCGCCACGCCAAACGCTTGCGCCTTAAGCGGCGCTGCCGACACTGCAATTAAATGCAACGCCAACTGTGCCTCATTACAACCCGCCTGTTTTAGCCAAGTTGTTAACGCTTTGGCATTAAGCATGGTTTCTTGGGTGGTAAAGGTTTTTGAAATAACCACCACTAGGGTCGTTTCAGGATTAAGTTGCGCTAACTTACCAGCGACTGCCGTACCGTCGACATTAGCTAGGTAATGAACGTTAAGTTGCGACTGATGATAGGGCTTTAATGCTTCATGGCAAACTTTAGGCCCGTAATATGAACCACCAATGCCAACAGCTATCACATCAGTAAAGACCTTGCCGCTAAAACCACAGCGCTCACCTGCCAATAACTGCTTAACGATTTGCGCCATCTTACGATCTGTTTGCTGTACTTCAGCAGCGAGTTCACCTCCTAATACCTCAAGTTGAGTTGCTGCTGGCGCCCGCAAAATAGTATGTAAAACTGCGCGATCTTCAGTATTATTAATTTTTTCGCCATTAAACATCGCATTAATTTTGCTCGTCAAGCCACGCTCATTAGCCCAGTCAACTAATTGTGATATCACCTCCGCGTTGAGGTTCTGCTTTGAATAATCGAGCAGCAAGCCACCAGCGTCGATACTAAATTGGTTAAAGCGCTGATTATCAGCGGCGAAATGCCCTGCAATTGACTGGCCTAAAAAGCGCTGCGCCAATTCTTGTAGTTTATGTTCCATATATTCCAATCTATTAATTAGCCCGATCAAGCGCGACTTTAAGCTTAAATTTGTGCGGTTGATTTCATTATTATCAATTGTATCGTCTTAATGTATAAGATCAAAGTTAGCGATAGGGTTTAGTCGCAATAGGCTTGAGCGAACTCAATACTTTGGGCGATAACTGATTGCAGCGATACTATCTGTTGTTCTAGCTGTTGTTCTATCTGTTGTTCTAACTGTTGCTCTAACAATTCAAAGCTAGTCGATGCTGCAGCTTGCTCTAATTGCCGTAATTGCAAACTTGCTCGCGCAAAACCTAACATGTCACAACACCCAGCCAATTTATGGGCTAGCTCTAGCACTTGATGGCGGTCGCCTTGGCGAACCTGATGCTGTAAATCGGGCCAAGTATCTTGCATTGTCACCACAAAGCTCTGCATTAACTGGTTAAGTTTCTTCTCACCAAGAAATTCAATATGCATTGCCAAAGTCGCTGGATCGGACAAGGCAAATGACGGTTTAGCCTCAATCAGCGGTTGCTCATTTAGTTCATTAGCAGGGCGCTGCGAAAGCGCGTCTTGCAACACAGTTAGCAATACATCGCGCTGAACCGGCTTTGCAACGACACCTTGCAATCCGGCGTTAAGATAACGCTCAATATCGGCAGGACGGACACTCGCCGTTAAGGCAATAATCGGGGTCGCGCGATTGTGACTTTGTCGGTGTTGCCAAATATGTCGGCTAACATCAAGACCACTTAATCCGGGCAGGTGCATATCCATCAAAATAATATCAAAACGTTGTAGGCAGGCTAACTTGATAGCGCTTGCACCATCCTCAACCAAGGTTAAGCTGTGCTGTTCAAGCAAGCCCTTAACCACTTGCTGATTAATTTCCACATCTTCAACTAACAAGATATTAAGATCGGGCAGCTGCGGCAGCGGATTATTGGCAAGTACATCACTGGCGTTAGCCAGCTGAAAATTGGCCTGCAACCAAAAACAACTGCCTTGACCGGGGCTACTTTCTACCCCAATGCGTGCGCCCATTGCCTCGCTCAACTGACGACAAATAGACAAACCTAATCCGGTGCCACCAAAACGGCGCGTAATTGACTCGTCGGCCTGCACAAATCGCTCAAATATTTGTTGGCACAACTCAGGCTCAATGCCAATACCGTTATCTTTGACCGAAAAACACAACTGCTGTGTTTGCGCCGTTGTTTCAAGCACCTCGACTTGCAAGACGATTTCACCCTGCTCACTAAACTTAATCGCATTGGCTAACAAATTAGTCAAAATTTGGCGCAAGCTGCCTGCCGCGCCATAATACGAAAGCAATGATTGCGAAAACTCAAGCCGCAAATTTAAGTTCTTTTGCTGCGCTTTAGATAACATCAGCCCCACTACACTATCGAGTAGTTGCTGGAGCGAAAAGTACGATTTCACGCAGACATAACCGCCCTCCTCTAACTGACCATAACGCAACACATGATCAAAGGTTTCAAGCAAGGCTTGGGTCGAGTCGTGCAATATATCAATTCGTTGTTGTTGCAGCGTGCTCATTTGGTCATTGCTTAGCAATTGGATCATGCCAAGCATGCCATTCATCGGCGTGCGTATTTCATGGCTCATGGTCGACAAAAACTGTGACTTAGCATTATTGGCTTGCTCGGCAGCTTCTTTGGCTTGTTGCAGGCTTAATGTGCGCACATCAACCATTTGCTGGAGTTGATCACGGTTATAGCGTAGCGCCTGCTGCTCTTGATCTCGCCGATCTATGTCTTGGCCAATCGCCAATCGCATATCATTAAGCGCCGCTGCTAACTGATCTAATTCGTCGGGTTTGCTTGGCTTACTGCGCTGTAATACCAATGGCGCTTCGAACTCACCAGCCCCGATCTCGCGGCTATAGCGCGCCATTCCTTCAAGGTGGCGGGTGATCTGACGCTGCAAAATGATCATGATCACCACCATGATCATTAATACGAGCAACGTTTGATTAAATAAAATACTAAAACCTGTGCGCCACACTCGACTATAGATCGCAGACAAATCAGTCGCGATTGCCAGTCGCCCCAAATGTCGCGGTGTGCCATTTCCTTTGATCACGCTAAGATCAAAGCGATGGATCCTCACTTGTTGATCTGCCAATGTAAACTGCTGCGGCAGACGTATTGTTCGCTGCGCGCTATGATCCTCTAATTCAAGATAGGCAATATCTGGCATTGCTTTAATGCCCTTTAACTGCAAATTAAGCTGCCCTTGATCAAGATCCCATAAACTGCGCGACAAGCTAGCCAAATAACTGCTACGCACTAGCTGTAGCTGATGATCGATATTGCGCATTTCGCGGCGATAATCGACCACGACCTGCAAAGCGGTCGATAACACAATAAAAATACAGCTCGATAAGGTGACATATAACATCATCCGATAACCCAGCGGATGCTCTTTAGCGTACTGGGTTAAATGACGCAGCTTAGTGGCTTTAGTTCGCTTCAATGTTAACCTCAGATTGATGCTCAAGCTTAAGATAGCGCTGACTAAATTTAGTTATTAGTCGCTTAATTTCGCCACTCGCTTCAAGCTCACTCAAACGCCGATTGAGGTAGGGTAAATGCTGACTCAATTTACTGCCTCGCCCCAACGCCAGAAAATAATGTTCTGTATTTATCGTTAAAGGGGCCAAACTAATTTGTTGTTGATAGCCGAGCTTTTGACTTTGCAACGCGCCAGTACTAATGCCTATGGGCATAAAGTCGATTCTGGCCAGTGCCAATTTCTCAAAGTTTTGTTGCCCTTGAGAAACATATTCGATCTTGGTGTGCTGCTTGATAAAACGATCAAATTGATCGCCAAAACTATCGCCCAATAATAAACCAGTGGTTTTGCCTTTAAGATCGACTTGTGATTGATAGTGGCTGATTTTGTCGCTATTAACAAAGATCCCGATTGGATCAGCCATAATAGGTTGCGTGCTAAAATCTAAAAATGGTTCGCGACTTTTTATATGATAAGCCGCTACTACAATGTCTGCTCGGCCCTTGCTTACTTCCAACAAGCACCGCTTCCAATTGCCTAATGCTTGAAGTTTTACCTCATAACCAAGCTCTTTAAATAACTGACGAACTACCGTTGGAGCCACACCGACTAATCGATTATTTTCGGCCCAAGATACTGGCGGATAATCGGGATGACCGCAGGCGATTAATTCACGAGCCTGACTACTAAAAAAGACTCCACACAGCCATAACACAGCGATGTATTTCATCTGACATCAACCAGCTTAGATGTAAATAAATATCCTGCCCCATGTACGGTTAAGATCAAACGCGGGCTAGCAGGATCATCGCCGAGCTTTCGGCGTAAGCGACCAATTAAGACATCAACGGTTCGATCATTTGGTACCCATTCGCGATTACGAATTTGATCAAGAATTTGATCACGGCTCATGATCTTGCCTCCGTGATCCATTAAAGTCTTGAGCAATTGAAATTCTCCCTCAGTCAATTGCACTTGATTATTTTTTTGATCTATTAACTGTCGTAATAGCGGATTAAGTTGCCAGCGATCAAACGCTGTGATCCTGCCCGATTTATGATCTTGTAATTGAATTTGACGGCACAACCTAACTCGCCGCACTAGGTTTTTAACCCGAGCTAAAATTTCACGCGGATTAAAAGGCTTGGTCACATATTCATCAGCACCGCACTCTAACCCAATTAAGCGATCAACCTCATCCTGGCTCCCTGTGACTAAAATAATACCGACCTCGCTAGTTACTCGTAACTCACGGGTCAGAGTCAGGCCATCCTTACCCGGCATCCGAATATCAAGCAAGATAAGCTCAACCGATTCACGCGCTAATAGCTGCTCGGCTTGCTCTGCAGTTTGGGCATAAAAAACCCGGTAACCTGCGTTTTCAAAATAACTTCCCAAGCACTGTCGGGTCAGCTGATCATCATCAACCACTAAAATAGTCGCATCTGTCTGCATGATTATCCCCTCACTGTCGCATTTTCAGTCTTAGCATCTGGTTTAACATTATGAGCTATCGACAATATTTAGGCGCCAACTTAGCACAAGTTCAAACAACTTGAAAAGGCTTGATTACCTTCCTTGTACAGCCGTAAAAACAACCATCTCCCATTTACATATTGTTACAAGTTGTTAATCGCTGATTTACATCTAACAGTTAGTGTTTTGAGCGCAGGCTAAAAAAACACCTCAAGTTAGTGAGCCGAAATTAAGGTGTTTTGATCCCGTAAATTATTTCCCTAGGTTTAACTGGAGCTAAACAATGAATAATAACAAAAATTTAAAACCCAGTTTCGGCATGGCTATATTGCCCATTGCTCTGACGCTTGTAGTACTCGCAGTCCAACTGTTTTATTTCGGAGACTTTACCCCGCACATCCCACTAGCGATTGGTTTGGCCATCACCGCAACCTTAGGTTGGTTTCGCGGTTATCGTTGGGACGACATCGAAAGCGGTGTGATGCACGTGATCAAAGTTGGGCTACCTTCAATCGCTATTTTAATCACGGTCGGCATGATCGTTGGGGTTTGGATTGCCAGCGGTACTGTGCCAGTATTGATTTATTACGGCCTAAAAGTGCTAACGCCAGAATTATTCCTAGCGGCTGGCATGATCCTTTGTGCTGTAGTTTCGGTCTCGCTCGGCACCTCTTGGGGCACCGTCGGTACCGTTGGTTTAGCCTTAATGGGCATTGGCGCCGGTTTTGATATTCCAATGTACTGGACCGCAGGTGCCATAGTATCCGGTGCTTTTTTTGGTGATAAAATATCGCCACTTTCAGACACCACAAACTTGGCACCAGCAGTAACGGGGGTCAACCTGTTTGACCACATTCGCAATATGATGCCAACGACCGTGCCGGCAATGCTGATAGCGTTAGTTATTTACTTGTTCGTCGGTTTTAACATCATTGGTTCAACCCAAGTCGACTTTTCTAAAATTGCAGCGATCACCACTGGTTTAGAGAGTAACTTCACTCTGTCATGGATGTTATTGCTACCGCCATTACTAGTTATTGCCTTGGCGCTAAAAAGAATGCCGGCATTACCATCATTATTTGCCGGTGTGGCGGTTGGCGCAATTATGGCGATGCTAGCGCAAGACGCTTCATTGCATGATGTATTCAACTATATGCAGTCCGGTTACAAAATTGAAACTGGCGTCAGCGAAATCGACAGCTTGTTAAATCGTGGTGGCATTCAATCAATGACTTGGGTTATCACCTTAGTGATAATTTCCTTAGGTTTTGGCGGCGCGCTAGAGCGAACTCACTGTTTAGATACCATTGTTGAAACGATGCTACGTCGGGTCAATTCATTCTTTGGCCTGCAAGCTGCTGCTACAGGAACCGCGGTTGCGACCAACTTAATTGCTGGCGACCCTTACCTGTCAATTGCTCTGCCGGCCCGGATGTTCGCACCAACTTATGTTAAACAAGGTTATTCAAAACTTAACCTTTCTCGCGCTGTTGAAGAAGGTGGCACTCTAATTTCACCATTAATTCCATGGAATGCAGGCGGCGCTATTGTTATCACCTCACTGGGGCTTGGTATAGCTGAAGGTAATATCGAGAACTTACTTTATATTCCATTGGCATTCGCCTGTTGGTTATCACCAATCATCGGCTTGATTTATGCTGCGTTAGGACGATTCTCGCCCAAGATATCTGATATCGAGCTGGCAGACGCCCAGCGCCAAGCGCAAGAGCAGCTGGCTGAATTAACTCCAAACAGCCTTAAAACGGGCAACGTTTGATCAATTAATGGTGCCAAGCGACACCATTACAAAGTGGCTGACTTTAGATTATTAAAGCCAGCCACAAAACATTTAATAACTCACTAACTTTAATACCTCTCTCTAAATTAAAACACCCGTTTGTCATTTTAAGGCATGCAGATGTCTTGAATAGGCATGCCTAATAAACTCGCAACACGTTAATCTGATAGTTAACCAGCTGTTAAATTTGCAGGAACAAACCCGCTACAAAACAGGTGGTTTAGGACCTCGAAATTGCCGTATCCACCGTCGTGTTACTGGCAATAATTCATCTAAAATATCAATGGCAACGTACTATCACGTAGGCAATGCCATTGCGATAATAAGAGAGCTTGAATATGTGTTCAAATCATGGAAACCGTGGCGTGGTTTATACCGGCCCTGGCAGTGTTGAAATACAAAATATTGCCTACCCTAAACTCGCTATTGGCAATAGATCTTGCCAGCATGGTGTGATCTTAAAAGTTGTTACCACCAATATTTGTGGTAGTGACCAGCACATGGTACGCGGCCGTACGACCGCTGAACCGGGTTTAGTGCTCGGCCATGAAATTACTGGCATGGTGATCGAAAAAGGTCGTGATGTAGAATATTTAGAAGTGGGCGACATTGTGTCTGTACCATTTAATATCGCTTGTGGCCGTTGTCGCAATTGTAAAGAAGGCATGACGGGCATTTGTCTTAATGTAAACCCTGGTCGCGCTGGCGCTGCCTTTGGTTATGTTGATATGGGCGGCTGGGTTGGTGGGCAATCAGAATATGTGATGGTGCCTTATGCCGACTTTAATCTGCTTAAATTTCCAGATAAAGATCAAGCATTAGAAAAAATAAAAGATCTTACCATGTTATCTGACATTTTCCCGACCGGTTATCACGGCGCGGTTAGTGCTGGCGTTAAACCAGGTTCAACGGTTTATATCGCTGGCGCAGGACCAGTGGGTCTGGCATCAGCAGCTTCAGCTCAATT
Organism: Gammaproteobacteria bacterium; assembly: GCA_013214945.1. NCBI lineage: Bacteria > Pseudomonadati > Pseudomonadota > Gammaproteobacteria > Gammaproteobacteria bacterium. Next base: position 44,696 of record JABSRT010000002.1, on the reverse strand, counting down.
ATTAGGCGCGGCTTGTGTGATTGTTGGCGACATGAACCCTGATCGCCTAGCTCAGGCACGCAGCTTTGGTTGTGAAACCATCGATTTACGTCAAGATACTCCGGTTCACGAAATGATCGAACAGATCCTCGGCACGCCAGAGGTCGATTGCGGTGTCGATTGTGTTGGTTTTGAAGCTCACAGCCATGGCTGTAGCCATCATAAAGAGCAACCTGCCATTGTGCTTAATACCATGATGGAAGTGACTCGTGCCGGGGGTGGCATTGGTATTCCTGGCTTGTATGTTACTGGCGATCCCGGTGCAGCAACAGAAGCGGCTAAAACTGGTCAGCTAAGCATGAATTTTGGTCTTGGTTGGGCTAAGTCTCATTATATGGTCACGGGTCAGTGTCCGGTGATGAAGTATCATCGCAATCTGATGCAGGCTATTTTGTGGGATAAAATCGACATTGCCAAAGCGGTTAATGTTCAGGTTATTTCACTTGATGGCGCACCAGAAGGTTATGATGCATTTGATCATGGCGCGGCTAAAAAGTTTGTGATCGATCCTCACGGTATGGTCGCTTAACGATAACATCTGGCTCTCAGATTATTAGATGATCTGGCTACCGCAAGATAGCCAGATCATCTTTTTGATGATCTTATCTTTAGATCATGCCCTGATCATGTCCAGATCATTAAGATTAGATCTCGTTATTACTTAATGAGATCTCTTAATCAACTTGCTATTTAACCTGTGCAATATATTGATCAACTCGCTCTTTATTCATCGCGATCGTTGACTTAAACCCAGTTAGAAATTGCTTTGTTTGCTCAAGATTAACCGCCTTGCCAACCTGAATAACGCCCACCATGCCAAGCGTTACATGTGGTAAACATTTGTAGACATAAACGCCTTCCTTGCCGAAAGTAACCTTGCCCTCTTTGCCCATAGGCGTAGCAAACGAACTTGCCCCCGCCGGAATTGATACCGATTGCGCATTATGACTAGGATCTGCTGGCACAAAATTTACGGTGTCGCCTGGCGCTATTTTAAGATAAGCAGGTTCCATTACCATTATCTGGCCATTAGCACCAGAAGTAAGCATTTTTACGGTAAACTCAGCCGCATTAAGCCATGAACTACAAGCCAATAGCGTCAGTACTGTAGCAGTCATTGTTGTACGTTTGATCATAAGATATTTTCCACCAGTGAATTGATAAACGCACCATTTTAATGATAATGATTATCAATTACAACCATTATCGAGTGCTACCATTTGATTATAAAAAACCACTTTACTTGATAATGATTATCAGTTACAAATAGGCTAACTATTAACTTTCGTAGGTCTATCCGCTGATGTGGCAAGATTTTATTAACAATGGCGATGCATGCAGTCAGCAATATCGCTGGCTTGATGCCGAACAATATTATTTTAATGCGATCGATTTAATCGAGCAGGAATGGGCTAATGATCGCGAAGACTTTCAATTAATGATGGCGTGGATTAATAGCCTGCATAAGTTGTCTGCTTTATTTGAAGTGCAAGATCAACACAAGGCGGCTCTACGCTACCTGACCATGGCGCACCAATGGCCGCTAACCTCGCTACAAAATGACTCTTTATCTCCGTCATTTCGTACCAAGTTAATGCACGCCTTAACGGTAACTCTTAGTCCATTGCTCGATTTTAGCGAACATTATCCTATTTGTGAAAACTGTCTCGAAGCGTTAGAGGCAACCGCAGCGTGGTTAAACGAAGAACCTCAAGTACTGCATTAATTCCACCAAATTTTGCTAAACACCTGACATTTACGGACTAACCAAAGAATCATTGATTTAGTCCGTTTATGCTCGTTACAAAATCGCTCACTTCATTGCCACTACTAATATGTACTAAGCTGACTTAACTCTTTCCCCTCTGCCATCGAATATATTTCGAAATGTTTTCAGATTAAGTGCTAGCCATTTTGCTGATACGCAGTTCATTAACTACAATGACACAGGTTTAATGTCACATATTTTATGCTGATAAAGGAGAGAGTATGGTCTCAACAAAATTATTCGCGTTATTGCTCTCGTGCAGCGTGCTAGTGACATCGTCGTTAATAGTGCAAGCAAAAGAGCTTAAAGTCGGGATCGGCAACATTTACTACCCGCCGTATTACTTCGAACAAGATGGTGTGATGCGCGGTGCTGTTATCGAAATAGCTCAACATATTGCAGCCAACTTAGGCCACACATTAGTGTTTGAGCAGTATCCTTGGTCACGCATTCAACTATATTTACGTCAAGGTAATATAGATATGGTCATTCTATATTTCAAAACGCCAGCGAGGCAAGCAGACGTCATCTACACTGATATTCCCCATATATATGACAGCAGTTATTTGGTAAGCAAAAGAGGCGCTGCCATTGAGTTTGACGGTGATCTTAGCAAGTTGAAGCATTATAAGTTTGGCAATGTTAGAGGTTCCTCACATGGCGCCGCCTATGACAATGCTCAAGAGCTAAATAAACAGTTAGCTGTCGATGAGTCTCAGCTACTTAGAATGTTACTTCGAGCAAGAATAGATTTGGCGGTCGCCAATAAATCCGTTATAAGTATGCATGCTAAACACGCTGAAATATTCGATAAAATTGACTTTATTAACCCGCAGATTGATGTCGCTCCGGCTTTTTTCGCATTTTCAAAAGCGAAGCCTGCCGCCAAGCAACTGGCTAAGCAATTTTCAATTGAAATAAAAAAGCTGATCACGACGGAAAGATATCAGCAAATTTTAAATAAATATCAGCTCGGACCTATTGAGCTAAGTCATCAAAAATCAGGATCTGGCATGCTAAAGTAATTGCTTGAGTTGTCGACAATTAAATAGAGAGCGTAATGAATTCAATAGGAAAGTTTGTCGACATTAATACGGCACCAATAAATCATAATGCTAGCAGAGATAATAACGGCAATATCACCCCGGTTCCGGTTACTAAAGTAAGCGCACCAACCTCACCAGAGACAGCATCAACAGTCCTTACCATATCTGCCCAAGGGCAAGGGCAATAAAAAATATCGCAAGCGCAACGCCATGCTTATGGTCGCGAGCTCACCGAGCATCAAGCGAAAAACAACCTTTCAGTAACAGAAACCGACTCAACCAACTCGATTGCAGACATTATTGACGAACTTAACCAACAAATACGCGAAATCATGCAGCAAATCCAGCAATTACAAAATCAACAAGATTCAGAATCACAGCAGTAATTAGAGCTATTGAAAAGCCAATTAATGGCATTAAATTCCCTGTTAATGGAACTGAGCAATCAACAACTGAACGAGTTATAGCAAGGCTAATAAATCTTAATAATGGTGGGCCGAGCCTCTGTTGTTCAAAATCACCAAAATAGATACCAAAGCTAGCTGTAGCGAACCACTAGATCCCTTACTTAAAAGTATTGTTGATACCAATAGCATAGTCACGCAAGCCTACTTGAACACAAACGACGATATGAATCGAACTTATTCCTTTATTACGGATGTACCGTCGCAATTTGGTCCAGATATAGTGCTAAAGGATAACAATTTTTGCTACTTTGCCGATCAAAATCACAATCCTGAGCGCAATACGGTTTGGACCAAAGCTTATCTAAATCCCGCAGGTTTAGGCTGGATGGTATCAGCGATTAGCCCTATTTATTACAACGATCAACTTGAAGCCGTTGCTTGGCTTGTCGTGACTATTTCAATCTTGGTCAATGATAACTTCGACTACTAAGTCGACGATAACATTCTAAAAAGACTAGCGCTGTTACTGCAAAAAGGCATCAACCAAAGCAACATTATTGGTCGGTGGGCGAGCGACGAGTTTCTAATTATTTACCCAACGATTGATCAAGAAAAATTAACAAGTATTGCGATTAAAATCTGTAGTCATATCCAATCAAGCCACTCTCAAGATGTTGGTAACATTACGGTGAGTATCGGTTGCTGCACTCATTGGCAGTCCGACAGTTCAGCGGCTTCAATTATTAAAAATGCTGATATCGCGCTGCAACAAGCTAAGCAAAACGGTATGAATCAACTGATTGTTTATGAGCCAGCCCTTCACACTGATCAATAAACAAAAACGCAGCCATTTGGCTGCGTTTGTTAACTGCTATAGCCCTTAAGCATTGGCTTTAGCGCTTATCTAGACACTTGTTATAATTGGTAGTTAAAGGTCAACTTAACATTACGCTCTTCGCCTGGCATACCACCCAGGAACATCGCTTTATTGTAATAGACTTCGTTAAGCAAGTTATTAAGATTTAACCGTAACTTCCAGTTGTCAGCTTGATAGCCAATCGCCGAGTCATAAACTGTATAACTTGCTACATGACCGTCAGGAATGCCGAAGCTGGTTGAGTTGGTGCTTCGTTTATCGACATATTTCACGCCAAAACTAATATCAATCGGGTTAGGTAGCGCTAAGAACTGGGCACCATAGGTTAACCAGGTGCTAGCCGTTACATAAGGCACACCTTTTTGACGAGTATCAAAGCTGCTGCTGGTTGGGTCTTGCTTATTACGAGCATCTTGGTAAGTACCATTGACGTTGAGCAACCAACGCTCACTCAAGTGAGCGTTAATATCAAGTTCAACACCTGTTGTTTCGTCTTTGCCATTGTAAAAATACTGTGCAACCTCAGGTCCAGTCACACCTTGGTCAAAGTCAGGGTTGCTATAACGTAAATTAGTACGGGCGCTCTTAAACAATACTAACGAGCTTAATACTTGGTCATCAAAAGCTTTATAACGAACACCGAGATCAGTACTTACTGACTCAGAGTCTTCTCTGTCGCTACCATCGCCTTTGACACTACTTAACACGCCATAAGCTGTGCGGCCTTTAGAGTAGTTAACAAATAACGCCAGATCGTCAATTGGCATGTAGGTCATACCTAAGTTATAGGTTGTGCCGTTATCTGTTGTATCAACTTCTGGTGTTGGCGCCGCCGCACTGGCTCGATAGCGTGCATCGACACCTAAATGTTCATACTGTTGCTTTATCTCATTAAATGCGATACCAACTCGGGTCGTGAAGCCATTTTCAAAGTAACCGACGTGTTGTAAACCAACGCCCCATGCACTGACTTTTTTGTTGTAATTACTGGTCAATAACGGATCGTAATCTTCGAACGAGCCGGAACCCCAGTTCGGATTGCGAAGATCATAAATGTAAGGATGCTGACCTTGATAGATCACATTGCCGCTTTCATCTTTAATCACTTTATCAGCGTCATAAATTGAGTATTGCTGAAAGCGCACTTCGCGTTGTTCAAAGTTGGCGTTAACGAGCAATTCATTATCAATGCCAGCGAACTCGAAGTCATAACGTAGATCAGCAAAATATTGCCATGATTTCTCGTCTGCAGAAACTTTACGGTATTCTTGACGGCGCGCCGCAAACGGGTACAACACTCCGTTTTCAACTAAAGGGGCACGCGGATCGGCATTAATGGTACCTTGACGGTTCCAATACACATAGTTATAAGCCCCCGTTTGACGGGTAAAACCTGACTCATAATTACGTAACTGCAGCTGTTGATTTAAGGATAAATTATCATTAATTTCAATTTCATGAGCAATCTTAAACCTTAACTCTTTACCCGAGTTATCTTTAGCAATGGGCGAAATAATGCCTGCACTGCCAAAAGAAAACGGCGTTAAGCCATCATTAGCGGCAAGTGAGTCGCTCAGCTCTTGGCGCTGTGCGTCGGTTAACACGATGCCATTGCCGCCAGGATCGTTAATCAGATCTTGCCAGCCGACTTGGCCCGCTGTTTTATCGCCAACAGATGCGCTATTAAAAATCCGAATAGGGTGGCCGATAGAATCCACCGCAATAGAATCCTTAATGTAGGCTGCCGACACCGTTAAACTTTGACGTTCGCCGAGCAGATATTTAAGCGAGCTATAAATCTCATCTCGGTCGGTACCAATGTTGCGATAACCGTCACTACGCGCTGATTTAACGACGGTACGATAAGCCAATTTTTCGGTTAGACCACCAGTGCTATCGAAACTTAACGCACGGCTATCCCACTGGCCAAGTTCAAGCTCTAATTCATGGTGCTTTTCAAATTGTGGTTTTTTTTCAATTAAATTGATCACGCCACCAGCACTGCCCATACCATAAAGGCCAGTGGCAGGTCCTTTCAGTACTTCCATTGACTCAACATTGGTCAATGAACGTGTTGGGTTAAACGTGTTGCTAAGACCGGCACCACCATACATCCCATCAGTCGTATAGTTAGCACCCAAACCGCGGATCATTAAGTTATCACCTATTCCGTAGTTATTACCTGCTTGAGTAACGCCACTGATATTACGAATAAGATCTTGAAGATCATTAACACCTTGCACACTGATCAGCTTTTCATCAACGATAACCACTGCTGCAGGCGTTTCCATCAGCGACATGTCAGATTTGGTCGCTAAGCCTGAATTCATCACCACTTGGTTTTGTCTGCCGTACACAGTGACATTATCGACTTCTTCGTTTGCAGAAGCTGTTTCTGCTACCGCTTTACTAGCTTCGACTGGTACTAGCATTTCTTGGGTTTGCTGCGCCGCAAACAAGCTTGAGGGTAAGAGTACTGAGCTACAAGCAACCGCGAGCAGCGAAAGACGAAATGGTTTCATATCAATTATACATTAAAAATAAAACGGGATGATAATGGCAATAGTTATCGTTTGCAACAAGTTATTTATTCACGTCTAATACATTTAAAAATCGTACAAATATAGAGCCAACAGATTAAATAACATCTAGTTGCAAAAATGTTACAAGCGGCGCGAAGTGACAAGTTAAGGCGAATATTTAACCTCAACATGTTAACAAACGGTAACCAAGGACAAAAGCAACGAAAAGGCAGGTCATTTCGCAACAAAATAGCCCAAATCACAACGTTACCGCAACCCTAAAGCAACAATAGTGCTGCAACCTTGTGCAGCACAAAATATCGCCAGTTACAGCATACCCTCTTCTTTGAGCAAATCGAAAATAGCCTGCGCCGACTCTTGTGTGCCATGAACCACTTTGCCACCGCCGCCAGCGGCTTTTGCTGTGGCTGCTTTAAAACGATCGGCTGCCGTTTTGGCTTTTACGATCTTAAGGCGCTTAGGTCGTTTTTTAGCGGGTGCCGTCTGCCATTGCAAGCGCTCGATATCGTCTTCGCTGTGGCTAGTTTCAGCATTGATTTGACCACGCATAGCAGGACCAAAGGCACTTTGACGCGGTTCGCTTGCTGCCATATCAACGCTAGCAACCAGCGGTAAACTGACCTTAACCTTGCGGCGTTGACCACGAGGTAAGGCTTGTAATATTTCGGCTTGCTTAGCGTTAACATCAATCGACAAGATATCTGCAATCGAACTTATCACCGTCATGCCTAATTGCTCAGCGAGTAAATACGGCATCATGCCCGACGATTCTCCGCTTTCAGCTCGTACCCCTGTTAAGATAATGTCAGGGCACTGGCTACTTTTGAAATGCTCAACCAAGCCAATTGCTGCATCAGCTTGCTCTGGTAAATCCAGTAAGATTACTTCACTCAAGCCCATGCCAAGATAACTGCGTAACGCGCTTGTAGCCTGCTTATCACTAGCCGAACCCGCGTAGATTGTTTGCAGTTTGTCACCGACTAATTTCAACCCAAGCTCTACAGCGCGAGCATCTTGCTCGGCGCGGCGCGCTCGCCCTGATGCTGGATGCTCACCGACCGAAACCAGCGTAACAATAGATAGTTCATGATTAAGCGACATCTTTATTTTCTCCCGCTTTATGCTGCAAGACTAAATCGACCAAACTCGCTAATATTTCGCTACTGTCGCCAATTGCGCTCAAATCGGCACGTTTAACCATGTCACAACCCTCATCGGTATTAATCGCGACCACCTTGTCACATTGACCTATGCCCTGCATGTGCTGGATTGCGCCAGAGATACCCACCGCAATATAAACCTGTGCTGTAACCCAGCTGCCTGTTGCCCCAACTTGGCGGGTGCGCGGCATAAAGCCGTCATCGACTGCCACACGGCTCGCGCCTTCAGTTGCGCCCAAGGTTGCAGCCGCCTGATGAAAGCCGGGCCAATCGGCAATGCCGTTACCACCCGATAAAATAAAGCCTGCTTCACCGAGTGGGATCGCATTAGGATCAACCTCAACATTGCCGTGATCAACGATCAATGATTTAGCCTTGTTAGATTCAACCGTCAGCGCTAGTTGCTCATGACGCGTTTCACTGACCGGTTCGCTACATTCTTCCATCACTAATAACAAGCGAGATAATGCACGAGTGATGTCGGTCTTGCCCGCACTGCCACGACAAACAATGTTGTCGTGGTCTAACTTCCAAACCCCACAAGCAGGGCGAAGTTTGAGCTTAGCGGCCAAACGGCGACCGAGATCGCCGCCACCATTGATGCTGTCGGGCAATAGAATATGCTGCGGATTAAATTGCTTAACAATAACACCAAGATCACGACAGCGCTGCTCAGGATCATAATCGTAATACTGATTGCCGCTTAAGTGGATCAAGCGATCTACTCCCGCATGATCAAGGTTATCATCCTTTAATTCACCAAAAGCGACGGCTATCACCACACCATTAGCACCATTGTGATTGGCCAATTGCTGGGCTAAACCAAGGGTATCTTTGTCGTGACCATTAAGACGACCAGAAACCAGATCTAGTGCCACTACAATCGTAAAGTCTGGCTTACTCACCTGATGCAACGGCAATACCACGGCCGCTTGTGCTGGCCCACTGCCGCGGCGACCGCTAGCGTCGCCACTTGAGTTGCCAGAACGATCAATACGTTTAAGACCATTAGGACCAATAAACCCTAAACCATGGACATTTTTGCGTAATAAACCGCTCGGGCCGTAAACAGGCCCGGCTGCTGTTGCTTGATGCAGTGGGTGCAATCGATTACGAGCAATCCATTGGGCACGCGGATCGCGTCTAAATAGTTCACTCATTAGACAAGCTCCTTAGCCAAGTTTTTGACCGGGGCGACCAGCGGTCGCTCAATTAACGCGTCGAGTAATAGCTCGGCAATGTCCTTAACCTGTGGTCGTGGCTCAACTACGCCTTCCAACATTAAGCTACACTGTGGACAAGCAACCGCAACAATTTCTGCGCTGGTTGCTTTGGCGTCTTCCATTCGCATATCAGGGATCCGCTGCTTGCCAGGAATATCGGTCACGGGTGCGCCGCCCCCACCGCCACAACAACGTGCGGTTGACTGGCTACGATCCATTTCTTTGATCTTGATCCCCATTTGTTCCAGCAAATAACGCGGCGCATCATACTCGCCGTTATAACGCCCAAGGTAACAAGGATCATGATAAGTCAGCGATAGATCCTTAGCTGGATCAAGCTGTAACTTGCCTTCTTTGACTAATTCAGCAAAGAAACCCGTGTGATGGAACACCTGATAATCACCACCAAATTCTTTATATTCATTTTTAAGACAATGAAATGCATGAGGATCGGCTGTGATGATCGAATTAAATTCAAATGCCGCCATCGTCGCAATATTGGTTTTAGCTAGGCGCTGAAAGGTTGCTTCGTCACCTAAACGACGGGCTAGATCACCACTGTCACATTCACTATCACCAAGTACCGCAAAATTGACCTTAGCGGCGCGTAGCAGTTTGATCATCGCCCGCAAAGTTCGCTGATTACGCATATCAAAAGCTGCTTCACCCACCCACAACAAGACATCTGCTTGCATCACTATCTCTTGTGAAGAAGAGCCTTGACCAAATACCGTTAAGTTTTGATCCGCCGCCCAGTGCATTCTACTCGATGGTGCAAAACCATTGGGATTATCAGTCGCGCTAAAGTTTTCCAGAATTTCACTGCCCTTGCCCGGAGTTTGGCCTTTTTCTAAGGTTTCGAATCGGCGCATATCGACAATAGCATCAACATGTTCGATCATCATCGGACACTCCTCCACGCAGGCACGACAGGTCGTACAAGACCATAATGTTTCAGGCTCAACCAAGCTATTGACGATCGGAATGATCGCACCGCCTTTATGAGTGCCTACTTCAATACCCGGATAAGGACTACCAGCAAAGTTAGCATCGGTGCCACCAGCCAAACCAACCACCATGTCTTGGATCAGTTTTTTAGGATTAAGTGGCTGGCCAGCTGCGAAAGCAGGACACGCTTTTTCACAACGGCCACATTCAACGCAGGCATCAAAACCCAGTAACTGATTCCATTTAAAGTCTTCGGGTTTTTCGACCCCTAATTTGGCTGCGGATAAATCAATAGCCTTTAATCCCGTTGAACGGCCACCGCCAAAACGTTCTTGACGACGATGCAAACCTAGATGAAGCGCGCCAGCAAAAGCGTGCTTCATTGGCCCGCCCCAGGTCATGCCGAAAAACATTTCGCCAATACCCCAGATAATGCCGGCGACTAATACCAAGGTCAGCAACCAACTGCCACTGTCGCTCGGTAAAATACCAGTAGCTGGCAGAGTCAGGACAAAAAATGTCGCGGCAAAAGCCATGATGCTTTTTGGCAAACGCTGCCATTTTCCCAACGACAAATTAGGGGGTGGATTGCGACGGCGGATCATCACAAAAATACTGCCAACAAACATCAGCAATGACGACAACAATAGCGCCCAGCTCAGCAGTTGCAGCTCCACTTTAAACAAATAAACCAAGATGATTAAAATTGATGACAATACAAAGCCACCAGCGGTCGCCACGTGAGTATTAGACATGTATTTATCGCGTGCGACGACATGGTGTAAATCAGTAAGATAACGACGCGGAATGGCCAACAAACCAGCCCAATATACTGGTGATGGCTGCCCCTGTCGCCACAGTGCTGCTCGGCGCAACGCACCAACAATCGTCAGCAATAATGCAAGCGCAATAAGTACTGGGATAAATTGGCCAAGAAATTCGGAAGAGGACATAGCAAATCCTAATTATTAATATCGAACGGGTGTTGCTACATGACGTAGCAACACCAAGTATTAATACCAATTACATTAAAAAGGTGATTGGTATTAACCTGCCTAGTTCTGGATTGAATATCCAAAGGGCTCAGGTTTAAAAATCCTTACACAAACGCAACGCATCGTAGATCGCAGCATGCGTATTACGTTGTGATACGCAATCACCAATGCGATACAACAAATAGCCGTCGCTCGCTTCACTCAGCGCTGGTTGTGGCTGCGCTGCATATAAGGCTTCAATATCGATCTGACCTTTGTTGCGTGAATCTTGTTTAAGCTGCAGGTATATTTGCTCGTCAGGACGCACCCCATTTTCGATCACAACCTGATCAACCACGCGCTCTTCTTGCTGACCGGTATATTCGTTCTCGAGTACTGCGACTAACTTGTCACCTTCGCGATAAACTTTTTCCAGCAACATGTCTGAAGTCATGATCACATCTTTTTGATACAGGCTGCGATAGTAAGTCGGGAATGTGGTGCCACCAACCGCAGCGCCTGGCTTGATATCATCAGTAACCATTTCAACCAACGAGCCATTTTGGGCCAAGAAATCAGCCGCCGACAGGCCGCTAAATTCACAGATGGTGTCATAAACCAGCACATTTTTACCCGGTGCGACTTTGCCACTCAAGATATCCCAAGTGCTAACGACTAGGCCTTCTTCAGCGCCCCAATGGGGATTTTGCGCTAAAAATGGTTGGCCGCCGACGGCTAAAATAACGACATCGGGCCGCAAGTCACGGATCATTGCTTCATCGGCCGCGGTATCTAGGCGTAAATCAATGCCCAAACGGTTTAGTTCCATCGCGAACCAACGGGTAATCCCGGCAATTTGGTCACGCTGTGGCGCTTTAGAGGCAATGGTAATTTGGCCACCAAGCTCTGGATTCTTTTCAATTAAAATCACTTCATGGCCACGTTCAGCACACACCCGAGCCGCTTCCATGCCCGCCGGACCACCACCAACGATCACCACTTTACGGATCACTCCCGTGGTTTTCCCAATGATGTGCGGCATGGTTGATTCACGCGAGGTTGCCGCGTTTTGAATGCATAACACATCCAACCCTTGGTACTGGCGATCGATGCAATAGTTGGCACCAACGCACTGCTTAATTTGATCTACCTGATTGAGTTTGATCTTAGCGATCAAATGAGGATCGGCGATATGCGCACGAGTCATGCCAACAAAATCAACATAACCACTCTCTAAAATACGCTGAGCTTGGGTAGGATCTTTAATATTTTGTGCGTGCATTACTGGCACGTTTACCACTTCTTTGATCCCAGCCGCTAAATGCAAAAATGGTTCAGGTGGATAACTCATGTTCGGAATAACGTTGGCTAGCGTATTGTGAGTATCACAACCCGAGCCAATCACACTAAAGAAATCAATTAAGCCTGTTTCGTCGTAATAAGCTGCAATTTTTTTCATGTCGTCATGGTTAAGACCATCAGGGTGGAACTCATCGCCACAAATTCGCAAACCAACCACAAAATCGCGCCCAACTTCTTCACGAACCGCTTTAAGCACTTCCATGCCAAAACGCATCCGGTTTTCAAAACTACCGCCCCATTCGTCATCACGCTGGTTAACCCGTGGGCTCCAGAACTGATCGATTAAATGCTGGTGTACTGCCGACAATTCAATGCCGTCAAGACCACCCGCTTTGGCCCGACCCGCCGCTTTGGCGTAGTCACCAATAATTCGGTACATTTCTTCAATTTCAATCGTTTTACAGGTCGCGCGGTGAACTGGCTCGCGAATACCACTTGGGCTGACCAAGGTGCTCCAGTTGCCGCCATCCCATCGAGAACGCCGCCCCATGTGGGTAATTTGGATCATAATTTTTCCGCCGTGCTTGTGCACCGCGTCGGCTAAATTTTGAAAATGCGGAATAATCCGGTCGGTTGATAAATTGACCGATTTCCACCAGCCCTGCGGGCTGTCGATAGACACCACACTCGAGCCGCCACAAATTGAAAGGCCAACACCACCTTTGGCTTTTTCTTCGTAGTATTTAATGTAACGTTCGGTTGTCATGCCGCCTTCGGTTGCATAAACTTCGGCGTGCGCCGTACTAACCACGCGATTACGAATGGTCAGATTATTGATTTTTAATGGCTTAAATAATGCGTCAAACTGCGCCATGACGAGCTCCTGATGTGCTTATTATTGTTATAAACCATGGGCTCACTACAGCCCATCGCTGATTAACTCATTGCTATTTTTTATTATTTTTATGAATTACAAAGCTTATATTACAAAGGCTTAACTTCGAATATGCCAAAATCACAGCCGTCTTCTGCCGCGCACTGTGTTTGCTCTGCCACTGTTTTGACGTCGAAACCCAGGCTGTCAGCAATTTGATCCATCGCGCCAGCAAACCAACCGGTAAACATGTAATCGACCTTGCGATTAACCTGACCGTATTGATAAACGAATGCTGAGTTTTCTAAGCGAATTCGTGCGGTGCCTTTTTCGAGATCAAGTTGTTCGGTAATAAAGAAACCCCAGCCACGTTGTGACAATCGTTTCATGTAATGTTCAAACACTTCAGCGCCGCTAATACCATGTTCTTGGGCTTCTTTTTCACACCAGTAATACGCTGACTTGTAACCAGCTTTATATAAAACTTGGGCATAGCGTTCGGCGCCAAGTTCTTCTTCAATGCCGATGTGGTTATTGACAAAGAAATGGCGTGGCACATAAAGCATTGGCAAGGCGTCGGTGGTCCATACGCCTGTTTCACTGTCGACTTCAATCGGCATTTCAGGACTATGTGAGCGCGCAGGGCTGTGTGATTTTGTAGTTGTAGCTGTTGTCATTGTCTATTCTCCCCAGACATCTTTTAGGACACGAACCCAGTTCTCGCCCATAATTTTTTTAACTTTAGATTCTGACCAGCCAGCTTCTAGCATCGCATAGGTCAGATTAGGAAATTCACCCAAGGTCCGAATGCCTTCTGGGTTAATAATTGTGCCAAAATCAGTTAACCGGCGGGCATAACCTTTATCGTGAGTCAGCATGTCGAAAAATGCCTGATCATGGCCTTGGGTAAAATCAGTACCAATGCCAACACAGTCTTCACCTGCCAGGTTAATCACGTAATCTATCGCTTCAACATAATCATGCACCGTTGAATTAATGCCATTTCTTAAGAAAGGTGCAAACATGGTAACGCCAATAAAACCGCCGTGTTCAGCGATAAATCGTAGCTCTTGATCTTTCTTATTACGCGGATGCTCTTTTAAGCCATAAGGTAAACAGTGTGAATAACAGACTGGCTTCTCTGAGGCTAAAATAACTTCTGTTGAGGTTGTTGGGCCAACATGCGATAGATCACACATCACGCCAACATTATTCATTTCGGCGACTATTTCACGCCCAAACCCCGACAAACCACCATCACGTTCATAACAGCCAGTGCCCACTAAATTCTGGGTGTTGTAAGCCATTTGCACCACGCCAACCCCAAGCTTTTTAAAGATCTCGACATAACCGATTTGATCTTCAAAGGCATTCGCATTTTGAAAGCCTAAAATGATCCCTGTTTTACCCAGTTCTTTAGCGCGGGCGATATCGGCGGTGGTATGAACCGGCATAATTAAATCGCTGTTATCACGATAAAATTGGTTAAATTGGGCAATATTATCAATGGTTGCCTGAAAACCTTCCCAGACCGACACAGTACAGTTGGCTGCAGTTAAGCCGCCGCGGGCCATGTCTTCAAACAGGTCACGGTTCCATTTGGCGATCACCAAACCATCGATAATTGTTGAACTGCGATGTAACGCTTGCGCGTTGTCCATTAGTTGGCTATTCATTCACTGACCTCATTCATCAAGCACTTTATTGACCATTAAATTCGCTAACAAACGAAGTTATGGCCACAGGGATATTTAAACTAAAATCAGTCTAGCACCGCTAATTTAGGCAGTTTGGGTGAATACGACACGTATATTGCCAAAAACGTCGTGGTGGTCGTAAATGTCGTAATCCCTTAGTAACAGGTCATAAAATTAGTCACAGTGGTAAAGCAGTTAGCGGATTATTATCATCAGCTAATCTTTATAACAGACTGATTTTATTGTAGAGGTTTAGCAGAGGTAGAAATGAGAGTAGGCCTAACGAACGTAGGCCTACCGCTAGAAATTAATGACGCGCTACTGGCGCAGAGCCAAAACTCGATTCACCCATTGCCCCTGGCAGCAAGTTATCGCCATAAGCATTGTTGCGCTCATCACGCGGCGGCAGATTAAAAGAATTGCGATAACATTTACTAAAATGTGGCGTTGACACAAAACCGCAAGCAATAGCCACTTCAATAATCGACATGTTAGTTTGCTTAAGCAATTGGCGCGCTCTAGTTAACCGCAACTGCAAGTAATAACGATATGGTGAGCAATGGAGATATTTCTGGAACAAACGCTCCAGCTGTCGGCGCGACAAACTGACATACTGCGCCAATTCATCGAGGCACAAGATTTCTTCAATGTTCGCTTCCATTAAACCAACAACATCTTGTAATTTTGATTGAGTAGCACCTACTACATGTTGCAATGGCACCCGCTGTTGATCCGACTCGTCTCTCATGTGCTCGTGGGTGAACATGTCAGATATCGCAGCCGATAAATCTTTGCCATGCGCTTTACGGATCACTTGCAACATCATGTCCATCGGGGCTGTGCCACCGGAACACGTCATGCGATCGCGATCATTAATAAACAGTTGATTACTACTATGGATATACGGGAACTCTTCTTGCCAGCCCGCTAATTGTTCCCAATGAATAGTACAATGGTAGCCATCTAATAAACCGGCTTTAGCCAGTAAATAACTGCCAGTGCAAATGCCACCAAGCGGAATGTGACAACGTGACAATTGACAAAGCCAACTCAAGGTATTGCGTGTGACCGTGTTTTTAATGCCAACGCCGCCACAAACCATCACGCTATCATATTTGTCAAAATAACCAATGGAGCTGTCGACCGACAGCGTTAAACCGTCACTGGCGGTAACGCTGCGACCGTCTTCGCTAATGGTGGTCCAGCGATAGAGTGTTTTACCCGATAGCTGATTTGCCATTCGCAGGGGCTCAATCGCTGATGAAAGCGCCAACATGGTAAAATTTGGCTGGAGTAAAAAACCAATATGAAAACAGGATGGTTCGGCATTATTGCTAACAAATTGTTGTGGAGACATCACACACCTCGACTCTGGCTTAGATCGGGTTATACGACCCAAATACTGGGTCATTCCTGATTCTTTATCTAATAAGTAGACTACCCAATATATTTTGGATTAATCGTGATTTTTCAAACGTTTATTGCAAGACCTTATTCTCCCTAATAATACCCACAATTAACTTGTGACAACAATAAAAGTAAACTGTTTTTGGTGCTTCCAATTAACGACAGCGACGTATCAATAAACGACACTTTGTAACAATAATTTAACTTATCGCAATGGTCAAATATTATACCGATGTCTTAATCAGATAAGAGACTGTCTTTATTGGGTATGCGATATCAAAATAAATCACCGATCATTGCAGGCTAAGGGTAAATACCAAAGTTAAGTCAAAGAGTGTGAGGATTACTATGAGTATTAGCAACGAGGATCGCCAACAGATCATCGCCATAATAAAACAAAATCAGACATTGCCAGGAGCGATGTTGCCGATACTGCATGGTATTCAGGATAAAATCGGTTACCTACCAGAAGTAGCCATTAATCAAATCGCGACTGCGCTCAATTTGTCGCGTGCAGAAGTACATGGCGTCATTAGTTTTTATCACCACTTTAGAACTAGTAAACCAGGGGTTCATATTATTGAAGTGTGCCGCGGAGAATCTTGTCAGGCGATGGGGTCACGAGCACTCGAACAGCAGGTTAAGCAAAAACTCGGCATCGACTATCATCAAACCACTAAAGATCAACGTTACAGCCTCGAGCCAGTTTATTGCCTTGGCAATTGTGCTTGTTCTCCGGCGATTAGAATTGGCGACGATATTCATGGCGAAGTTGATGGTGAGAAATTTTTAACCATTGTCGATTCATTATCTACTTACGCGTTGGAACTATCATGAGTCCTAATCAAGCCACCAGCTCAACTAACTCAAGTAACTCAAGTAACTCAAGTAACTCAAGTAAGCACCTACTTAGTAAACGAGTGTATGTTTCTCTCGATACCAC
The DNA here is from genome assembly GCA_013214945.1 of Gammaproteobacteria bacterium. NCBI lineage: Bacteria > Pseudomonadati > Pseudomonadota > Gammaproteobacteria > Gammaproteobacteria bacterium. The sequence goes on along the minus strand of JABSRT010000002.1, from coordinate 27,488 downwards.
CGCCCGCTCTAAAGGCAGCGACTTGATCGCCGACCAAGTGAGCCGCCAACTAAAGTTACAACCCGAGTTAGCGGCAACCTTAGTACGTAATGGTTCGCGCGGCATGTTTTGGCTAGAACCATTGTTAGAAGTTGAAACACCACAAGGTCGAGTCGCTTATGGCCCAGTCAAACCCGCTGATGTCAGCGAAATTCTTAACGCTCAAGCTTTTAACGATGTGACCAACCACCCGTTATGTCTTGGCTTAACCGAACAAATCCCGTGGCTTAAAGAGCAGCAACGCTTAACCTTTGCCCGGGTTGGGGTTATCGATCCCATCGATGTTGCCGATTATCAGGCCAACGGTGGTTTTGTCGGACTGCAACAGGCGCTGGAGAAATCACCACAGCAAATTGTTGATCAAGTAAAAACATCAGGATTGCGCGGCCGTGGTGGCGCAGCGTTTCCGACTGGGATCAAATGGCAAACAGTGTTAGACGAAGTGCCGCAGCAAAAATATATTGTGTGTAATGCCGATGAAGGTGACTCGGGCACCTTTGCCGATAGAATGTTAATGGAAGGTGATCCTTTCGTATTAATCGAAGGCATGATCATTGCTGGCCTAGCGGTTGGCGCCAATCAAGGTTACATCTATTTGCGCAGCGAATATCCGCAAGCGCATAAGATCCTTAATCAAGCTATTGCCAATGCTCAAGCGGCTGGTTTTGTCGGTGACAATATTTGCGGCCATGATTTTAATTTCAATTTGGAAGTGCGACTCGGGGCCGGCGCTTATATTTGTGGTGAAGAAACCTCGTTGCTTGAAAGCCTTGAGGGCAAACGCGGCTTAGTGCGGGCCAAACCGCCCTTGCCAGCCATTGAAGGATTATTTGGTCGACCAACCATAGTAAACAACGTTATTTCTTTGGCCTCGGTACCTTATATTTTAAGTTATGGTGGCGAAGCCTATCGCGATTACGGCATTGGCCGCTCACGCGGCACCTTACCAATTCAGCTAGCTGGCAACGTCGCTCAGGGTGGCTTGGTTGAACTGGCCTTTGGCATCAGTTTAAAAGAATTAATCGCACGTTATGGTAAGGGCACCAAAACTAAACGACCAATGCGCAGTATTCAGGTTGGCGGCCCTCTTGGCGCTTATTTGCCACAACATCAGTGGGATACCCCGCTTGATTATGAAGCATTTTCTGCAATTGGCGCCGTGTTAGGTCACGGCGGCATTGTCATTTTCGACGACAGCGTCGACATGGCCGCGCAAGCGCGTTTTGCAATGGAGTTTTGTGTCGCCGAGTCATGCGGTAAATGTACCCCTTGTCGCATTGGCTCAACCCGTGGCGTTGAAGTGATCGACAAACTGCTCGCGGCAGATGACGAGCAACGCCCAGCCCACCTCGAACTGCTGAATGATTTATGTGACACCATGGAATTTGGCTCCTTATGCGCCATGGGCGGCATGACCCCGTTTCCGGTACGCAGCGCGCTTAAATTTTTCCCGAGCGATTTCAGCCTAACCGACTCTCAGCCAGCAGAGCAACAACCGTCAAGCACAGAGGCGCCGTAAAATGATCCAATATTTTGATCCTAAAACAGACAGCACTCGCAATATGAGTACCCGCGATCTTGGCACCCCGGAAAAATTTTCCGACGTTCAGGTCAGTATCGTAGTCGATGGCGTTAAAGTAACAGTCGCCGAAGGTACTTCAGTGATGCGCGCTGCGGCATTAGTCGACATCAATATTCCTAAACTCTGTGCCAGTGACAACTTAGAACCCTATGGATCCTGTCGCCTGTGCGCGGTTAGCATTGAAGGTATGCGCGGCATGCCAGCTTCATGTACCACTCCTGTGCGTGAAGGCATGAAGGTTGTAACGCAAAATAATGATCTGGCTAAATTACGCCGTAACATCATGGAGCTTTATATTTCAGATCACCCGCTCGACTGTTTAACCTGTCCAGCTAATGGTGACTGTGAGCTGCAAGACATGGCAGGGACCGTTGGTTTACGTGAGGTTCGTTATGGTTTCGATGGCGAAAATCATCTCGATGCCCCGACCGATGATTCTAACCCTTATTTCAGCTTCGACGCGTCGAAATGCATTGTTTGCTCGCGCTGTGTCAGGGCTTGTGAAGAAGTTCAGGGCACTTTTGCCCTTACCGTTGATGGCCGTGGTTTTGATTCAAAAATATCAGCTGGTCAAAATGACAAATTTATTGATTCAGATTGTGTTTCTTGTGGCGCCTGTGTTCAGGCATGCCCAACCTCGACCCTGATGGAAAAGTCGGTGATCGATCAAGGCCAACCTGATCATAGCATCGTTACTACTTGTGCTTACTGTGGCGTTGGCTGCTCATTTAGAGCCGACATGAAAGGCGACAAGGTCTTAAGAATGGTGCCAGACAAAAACGGTCAAGCAAACCAAGGCCATTCATGTGTCAAAGGCCGCTTCGCTTTTGGTTATGCCACCCATAAAGATCGTATTACCAGCCCGATGATCCGCGACAGCATTGACCAGCCATGGCAACAAGTCAGCTGGGAAGCCGCACTTGCCTTTGCCGCCAACCGCCTTAAAAGCATTCAGCTGCATCATGGCCGTGACAGCATCGGCGCAATTACGTCTTCGCGCTGTACCAATGAAGAAACTTATTTGGTACAAAAGCTGGTTCGCGCCGCTTTTGGTAATAACAACGTTGATACCTGCGCCCGCGTTTGTCACTCACCAACGGGTTACGGCCTTAAAGCGACCCTTAATGAGTCAGCTGGCACGCAAACCTTCGACTCGGTGATGGCTGCTGATGTCATTTTCGTTATCGGTGCTAACCCGACCGATGCTCACCCGGTATTTGGTTCATTGCTCAAGAAGCGTTTGCGTCAAGGGGCCAAGTTAATTGTGGTCGATCCTCGATCGATCGATTTGGTCGATGGCCCCCATGTTAAGGCGCAACATCACCTTAAACTTCGCCCAGGTACTAACGTTGCGCTGCTAAATGCTTTAGCCCATGTCATTGTTAGTGAAGGACTCGAAGACAAGGACTTTATCGCCGATCGTTGCGACGATAAAGCTTTCCAGCAATGGCATAGCCATATTAGCGATCCACGCCACGCACCAGAAAATACCGCCGAGATTACCGGCGTTGATGCGCAGGAGTTACGGGCGGCAGCCCGCCTTTACGCCACGGCAGGCAACGGCGCAATCTATTATGGCTTGGGCGTGACCGAACATTCACAAGGGTCGTCTTCGGTGATGGCGATTGCCAACTTAGCGTTGGTCACGGGCAATCTTGGCCGTGATGGTGTGGGGGTTAACCCATTGCGCGGCCAAAACAACGTGCAAGGAGCTTGTGACATGGGGTCTTTCCCCCATGAACTACCAGGCTACCGTCACGTTAGCGATAATGAGACTCGCGCGTTATTCGAGCAAGAATGGCAAGTGACCTTAGATCATGAGCCAGGTTTACGAATTCCTAACATGTTTGAAAGCGCGATTCATGGCAACTTTAAAGGTTTGTATTGTCAGGGCGAAGATATTGCCCAGTCAGATCCCAATACCCAGCATGTTCAAAAAGCCCTAACCTCAATGGAATGCATTATCGTGCAGGATATTTTCCTTAATGAAACCGCTAAGTACGCTCATGTATTTTTACCCGGCTCATCATTTATGGAAAAAAATGGCACCTTTACCAATGCCGAACGCCGCATTTCACGCGTTAGAAAGCTGATGCCAGCACTTGCAGGTAAAGAAGATTGGCAAGTGACTATTGCACTGGCTAAAGCGCTTGGTTATGAAATGAATTATGAGCATCCGAGTGAGATCATGGATGAAATTGCCCGCTTAACCCCAAGTTTCCATGGTGTTAATTATGATCGCTTAGAAGAGCTGGGCAGTATTCAGTGGCCGTGTAACGAACAATCGCCACTTGGCACGCCGATTATGCATACCAAAGATTTTGTCGGTAAGGCCGGTAGCTTTGCGATTACCGAATATATTGCGACCCCAGAAAAAGTCAATAAACGCTTTCCGCTGTTATTAACCACCGGCCGAATTTTGAGTCAATATAATGTTGGCGCCCAAACCAGGCGGACCCAAAACCAAGTGTGGCATGGTGAAGACAAATTTGAAATTCACCCGACCGACGCTCAAGATCGCGGCATTAACGACGGCGACTGGGTTGGCATTGCCAGCCGCGCTGGCACCACTGCCCTGCGCGCAAAAATTAGCGAGCGGATGCAGCCTGGTGTGGTCTACACGACTTTCCATCACCCGATGAGTGGTGCTAATGTGGTAACGACGGATAATTCCGATTGGGCGACTAATTGTCCTGAATACAAGGTTACCGCGGTTGAAGCAACCAAGGTGAGTGAACCGTCGCAATGGCAAGCTGACTATCAGCACTTTTCCAAGCGCCAGCAACACTTGCTTGAGCAAGCGACAATAACCAAACCTTAGGTGCTTAACATGGGATTAACTTCGGCATTAGCCGCTTTAGATCAAACGAGTTTAAATATGGCAGCAGACAATGAAAAGCAGCCTACTGCGACCAGTTTAAGCCATCAGGTTTGGCAATGGTCTGGTGGCGAAATAACTCAGCAGCCTAATGACATTGCTCAAGAAACAGCGGTTGCCTTAGTCTATAACGGTATTTCTCATGTGGTAATGATGGCTACCCCGGCTGACTTAGCTGAGCTAGCACTCGGCTTTAGCCTTAGCGAAGGCATTATTAATAGCGCACAGGAAATTTCACACATTGATATTTGCTCACAGCCACTGGGCATCGAAGTTAATATTAGTATTTCGTCACGGGCTATGTGGCACCTTAAGCAGCAACGCCGCAACCTGACCGGACGCACAGGCTGTGGTTTGTGCGGCGCAGAGTCGCTGCAACAAGCGATGCAAGCGCGGACATCGAAGGCCGTAATAGCGCAAGACTATCTAGCACCAGACAATCGATCTCTAGACAATGCAGAACCTGACAACAGCGCTAAAATTAAAGTGAGCGATCAGGCTATTCAACGGGCGGTTGCCCAGCTGCAACAGTATCAGCCATTACAGCAACTAACGGGCGCTGTTCATGGCGCTGCATGGTGCGATCTGCAAGGCAATATTATGGTGGCCAAAGAAGATGTTGGTCGTCATAACGCCTTAGATAAACTAGTTGGCTGCTTGCTAACAAGTGCAGCACCAATTACCGATCTTGCTATGGGTTTTGCGCTGATTTCTAGTCGTGCCAGTTATGAAATGGTGATCAAGGCAAAGTCAGCCGGGATCAGCATGTTAGTGGCGGTATCAGCACCCACTAGTTTGGCGATATCCTTAGCAGAGCAACATGGCCTAACCCTAGTAGGGTTTGCCCGCGATGGCCGCCATACTTTTTATACTTAACCATTTAACCACTTAATTAAGAACTTGAGCTAAGAACCTTATTTCACAACCTTAGTTAACAACTGGGCCTAACCAGCACCTGATAGCAATGAGTGAGAAAGAGCAATGTCCGATAGCAGATTAAATTCAATTGTTTTTATGGCCAATCAAATAGCCATCAACCTAGCCCATGGCAAAGAACAACAGCAATGTATTATTGAAATCGCCAGCCATATTCAAAAGTTTTGGGCCCCCAGTATGCGCCAACAACTGTTCGAAGCCATTGAACTCGATACCTTTGAGATTGAGCCACTCGTTAAGCAAGCAGCTAAGCAGTTGGTTCACTAAGCTAGCTCGATTACAACTAAATCAACGTGCCCATGCCTCGCGCCTCTGCGTGGCATGTTGCTAATGGCTTAGCCGTTCTTATCCAGAACTCAGGTTAAATATCACTTTCAACTATCAGCTTTCCCTTTGCCATTTTATCCGCTATTTTTATCAATACCTCCCCACTAGAGTTAACCTAAAATGGCCAATCTATTCGAGCTAACAACGACTGATTTAAGCAGCGAATTTTTTGAGGTACTAGCACAAGGTGAGTCAGTTAAGATTGAACGAATTGTCTCTAAAGGCCACCGTTCGCCAGAGACTGGCTGGTATGATCAAGCGCACCACGAATGGGTTGCTGTGCTTAAAGGTCAAGCGATTATCGAGTTTGACAATCAAACCTCGGTGACATTAAAACCAGGGGATCACTTAATCATTACCCCGCATCAAAAACACCGAGTAGCATGGACCGAGCCCGGCATTGAAACCCTGTGGTTGGCTGTTCATTATACTAATTAATTAATCTGTGCTGTGCGTTAATTGCGGCAATAAAAAACGCCAGTGATTTATAATCACTGGCGTTTTGCTGACCGTGCTATTACAACATTAAATAATAAGTTTGTTATAACCTAGCTAGTCGCAGTTTCAGCAGTATGCTTAACACAAGGCTCGATTTTTTCTTGACGTAATGACTTTACCAAACCCCACATCATGATAATCATCACGAACGAGAATGGTAAGGCCGCCGTGATCGAGGCCGTTTGCAATGCTTTAAGCCCGCCAACCATTAACAAGATTGCTGCCACAGCACCTTCGCCCATACCCCACATCACACGATGAGCGGTTGGTGGGTTTTCATTGCCCATCGATAAAATTGTAGTCACCACTAAGGTGCCAGAATCTGACGATGTCACAAAGTAAGTCGCTATTAACAAGGTCGCTAAAAATGCAGCTGCGGTGCCAAAAACACCAGCGTCTAGTTTATCTAGCGTGACATAAAGCGCTGACGTTACATCGGCTTTAACTGCATCGATAATGCCTGCTTGACCTGCCGCCGCTACTAATTCACCGGCTTGGTTAGTCACCTGATGAAACAGCTCAATATAAATTGCGGTGCTGCCAAACAACGTTAACCAGATAAAACCAAGGAAGGTCGGTACCAGTAAAACGCCAACGATAAACTCACGAATAGTTCGGCCTTTAGAGATGCGAGCGATAAACATGCCGACAAAAGGTGCCCAAGCCATCCACCAGCCCCAATAAAATGCGGTCCACCACGTTTGCCATTTGCTATTTTCGTTAGAATCAGTCCACGTACTAAGCGCTAATACATTACCAAGATAATCACCGGTATTTTGTAACAAGCTGCCCAGTAAATAACGGGTCGGGCCAAAGCATAATAAGAATACTAAAATACCGATAGTTAACCACATGTTGACTTCAGACAGGATTTTAACCCCACGCCCAACACCAGATACTACTGAAAGAGTCGCAATCGCCGAAATAACGAAAATCAGCATCATTTGATTATTCAGTGATACTTCCATGCCAAACATCGTATTAAGACCGGTATTCATTTGAGTAACACCAAGACCTAACGACGTAGCCACCCCAAATACGGTACCAAATACCGCAAGAATATCGACGGCATGGCCAATAGGACCATACATTTTATCGCCAATTAGCGGGTATAATGCAGAACGAATGGTTAATGGCAGTTTTTTACGGTAACAAAAATACGATAACGACAAACCAACCACGACATAAATGGCCCATGGGTGCAGACCCCAATGGAAAAACGTTAAACGCATCGCCATTTGTGCAGCTTCTGGAGTTAAACCCTCAGTAATAAACGGGTTGCTCTGAAAGTGATAAATCGGCTCAGCAATCGACCAAAATACTAATCCAATGCCCATACCGGCACTAAATAACATCGAAAACCACGAGAAATTGCTATATTCGGGACGCGAGTCATCATCGCCCAATCGTAAATTCCCGTACCGACTAAACGCTAGCCAAATACAAAAAAACAAAAATATCGCTACAATGCCAATGTAATACCACTTGAGATAATCCAGTATCCAACCTGAAACAGCATTAAAGAACGTCGCCGATTGTTCGGTATAAAATACACCGGCCAATACGAACGCAGTAATTATTGCCATTGAAAATAGGGTTGTTACGGGATTCATCCCCTTTAACCAACCATGATTTGCTGTCATGAAAAAACCGCCTTTTCTATTTGTTATTATAAAACAAAGAACCTAGTTAGTAGCTTTAACGCGATAAAATTACTAACCTGATTCTTTCATTACGTTTTGCTCAGCTATTAGTGTAAATAACCACTAATACCAATCCCATTAATTAAGTGACCACCTGTGCTTGATAAAACCCATTAATAGGGCGTTGCTCTCATTCCTAATAGCTAGCTATTACTCAATCGAGCGCCTTGTCTGAATTAATTTTATCCACGCACAACAAGATCATAAATTTAATGTAATTGGTATAAATTGCGCTTGTTCTTCACTCGTGAACAACCCACAACGCGCCTACTATTTAGACAGAGATGTGCCATATCAAGCTATCTATATGCGACATCGGTAGGACCTCAACCGACTAACATTTGAGCCTAACTTTACCAATAACAATAATTTAGTGATCGTTTTTATGAAGAAAAACAGATGGGAATAATATATGTGCGCCGACGTAGAGATTGCTGACAATCTTGTGCATCTCTGCAATTATACATAGACAATAAATAACGTAACGACCCACAGCCGCAGGCATACCACGCTAAATCTATCATTTGTTTAAATCACTAAGATGAAAATGTCATTATTGGGCTGATATTGACTAACTTAAGCTGAAGAAAGCTGGAAAATACCGACATCGGCGCCAATTATGCCATAAAAAAGCGCTAATTAGCGCTTTTGAATGATATTTTTGTCTGATAAGGATTAATTCGCGATGTTTTTTTGCATCGTATCGCTAAACCAATCAATAAAGTTAACTACACCAAATTCATAAGTCTGCGAATAAGGCCCAGGCTGATAAGCCATCGAGTTAATGCCTTTTTGATTGTTTTCGGCCAAGGTCCGATCTTGAGCATTGGTTGCATCCCACACGCGGCGCATTTGCTCGACATTATAATCTACGCCTTCGACCGCATCTTTATGAACTAACCATTTGGTCGTCACTTGGGTTTTTTGTGGCCCCAATGGTACGACCTGAAACGCAATGAGATGATCGCCCATGGCGTGACTCCATGAGTTTGGCAGGTGCAAAATTCGCATTGAGCCCATATCAGGATTTTTGATCCGGCCCATTAATTTTTTACAAGCCGCTTTGCCATCAATAGTCATCGAGACTGTGCCTTCCAACAACGGCATCCGAACTATCCGATTACGCAAACCATGGCCATGGGCAACATGCTTATATGGAATGCCTTCGGCTTCCCAAGTAGCCTGCTTTGCGGCGACTTGCGCTTTAAATTGCTCACTGGCGCGTGGGTCTTCAGTATCATCCCATTCCAATAGTGAATTTAGCAGCTCAGGGTGTGCACCATTGCAATGATAACATTCACGATTATTTTCAATCACGAGCTTCCAATTCGCGTCTTCAACTAACGTGCTTTCAACTGCAACTTTGGCATTATCTAAATCATAGGGTTCAAGATACTTAGTTAAGTCATCAAAGAAACCATCAATATTAGTTGGATTGTCACAAAGTGAAATGTAAATATAGCCACCAGCGGTGCGGCAATGGACACTGTGTAAACCAAAATCAGCCTTATCAAACTGATCGCCCATTTCGGTGCCCGCGAACAACAGGTTGCCATCGAGTTCATAAGTCCACTGATGATAAGGACAAACTAATTTAGGCACCTTGCCCTGCTTAACCAAGCACAGTTTAGACCCGCGGTGGCGACAAACATTGTGGAATGCTCTCACTTCACCGTTTTGATCCCGAATAATCGTAATTGGATTGTCGCCTACTTGCAGCGTAATAAAACTACCATTATCAGGGATTTCACAAGTAATGCCTGCGAACAGCCATTCTTTATAAAATATTTGTTCCATTTCTAGTTCAAAATACGCCTGATCATTATAAAATGGCTGCGGTAATGAATAAGAAACAGGGTGGGCTTCTAACTGCTGAGCAACTGACTGTGCCAATGTTTCAGCCGCACTAATATTTATGTTTTGTAGTTCGCTAATGCATGCCATGACTAATTCCTTTCGTAAACCAGTGTCTGTCACTGGATGTCGTTTTTAAGCTTGGCCAATTCAATTAATAACGAAAAATCGATGGCTCGGTGATTGTTATCATTTTGCCGCTCAGCGTCTGCTTCAATTTATCTAAAAGCGACCGTGTTATTTGTCAATTCCGACCAAACGGCGAGTACCGCATCAGAAATTGATCCGGATCAATTCACAAACTATTTTGCCAATTTTTTCCTCATTGGTTTAAACAACTAATAACGTGTCGTTTTCAGCTAAGTAGTTGGCCACTAAGTGCCGGATATTTGATACTGATAAAAGAGCTGAATCACGGGATCCTTATGAGTAGTAATTTACAAGACATCAACACCCAAACATGGATAAATGGCCGGCACAATGTTGAGTGCGTAAAAGTCATTGATGAAACCACCGATGTGCGCACCTATTGCTTTACATCAACCGAGCCTGTGATGCATTTTTTCAAGCCCGGTCAATTTGTTACCTTTGAATTGGAGATCGAAGGCGAGCAAATAATGCGAAGTTATACCATTTCTTCTTCGCCGTCAGTGCCATACAGTTTTTCGATTACCGTCAAACGTGTTCCTGGCGGGTTAGTATCGAACTGGCTGCATGACAACCTGAGCCAAGGTGATCATCTGGCGGTTCACGGTCCGGTCGGAGTATTTAACTGTATTGATATAACGAGCGAAAAAGTGTTATTGCTCTCAGGCGGGGTGGGCATTACCCCTGTAATGTCAATGGCCCGTTGGTGGTTCGATACCAATGGTAATGTCGACATTGTTTTTGCCCATAGTGCGCGCACACCAAGTGATATTATTTTTGGCCGCGAACTTGAATATATGGACTCAAGAATTACCAATTTCAACCTCAATCTTATATGTGAACGTTATGAGATTGGCCAAAGTTGGAGTGGGTTCAGCGGCTTCCTCGATGAAGATAAGTTAAGAATTATTGCGCCCGACTTTATGGAGCGCACTGTTTATTGTTGTGGTCCAACGCCGTATATGGTCGCCGTCAAAAAGATGTTAAAAAGCCTTGGTTTTGACATGGCAAACTACTATGAAGAAAGCTTTGGCGCGCCACCAGAAGAAGCGCAACAAGACGCTGAACAACAAGCAGAAGTTGCGGCTAATATCGTACTAGATCCAGACTCAATGGTCTCTGTTGAGTTTAGCACCACGGGTAAGTCGGTTAAAATCAATCCCGGTGAAACAGTACATGTCGCAGCATCTAGGGTTGGACTACATATACCTAAAGCCTGTGGTATGGGGATTTGTGGTACTTGTAAAGTGCAAAAAACCCACGGTGAAGTGGAAATGTCGCATAATGGTGGTATCACCGATGAAGATGTCGCAGCCGGATTTATTCTTACCTGCTGCAGCGTACCTATTGGCGATGTTGTCGTCGAATACTAGGCATATATCTGATTAAGCTGTAATAGCAACGGCCACCAGCTGATGGTCGTTGTCACTGATCGGTGTCAGACGCCAGATTAGCCTTAACAAATGCTTCTATTTTCTCGGCCGACATTGGTTTAGCTAAATAAAACCCTTGCACCAACTGACTGTGGCTTACAAAATCAAGTTGCTGTTTATTTTCAACTCCCTCGACCACGACATTTAACCCCAAATTATTGGCCATCGAAATCATAGCATTAACCAATTGAGTCGCTGCCAATTCATCAGGGACACTTTCAACAAATGAACTATCTATTTTAAGCGTATCAAACTGCGAGCGTCTAATATACTTCAGTGACGAATAACCAATACCGAAATGATCAATCGCTAAACTGAGTCCCATCTGGTGGAGCTGTTTCAAGGTCTTGCTATTTTTTTCGGTATTTCCCAGCAACACACTTTCGGTAATTTCCAGCTCTAACGCGGCGGGTTCTAAATTGAACTTGGCTAAAACATCCGCAACAATCTGCACTAAATCAGCATCGCGCAATTGCCTGGCCGACACATTTACTGCGACATACAATGGCATGCCAGGTTTATTTTGCCATTGCTTAATTTGAGCGCAAGCTGTTTCTAGCACCCACTGACCAATCTCATTGATAAGACCGATGCGTTCGGCGATCGGAATAAAGTCTTGCGGACTAACCTGCCCCAAGGTTGGATTAACCCAACGGAGCAATGCTTCAACCCCAGCAACGTTATTGGTAGTGACATTAATTAATGGCTGATATTCAAGGTAGAGTTCTTTTCGTGCGAGAACCTGACGTAACTCTTGTTCAATTTTAAGTTGTAGCAAGGCCTGATCATTCATTCTGTCGGTATAAAAACGAAAGCTATTACGGCCTTCATTTTTACATTTGTACATTGCTATATCGGCATGTTTGAATAGAACGGTGTGATTCTCACCATCGTCAGGATAAATGGCAATCCCGATGCTAACACCCACCGCCATTTCATACTGACAAAAAAGCACTGGCGCTGCGCAGGCTGCAATTATTTTTTCTGCGATCAACTCAGCTTCCATCGCGTCGCCAAGTTCAGGCAGCAATAAACTAAACTCATCACCGCCAATACGCGCTACGGTGTCACCGGCTCTAATGCATCCAGTCATTCGCTTGGTAATTTCTTTTAGTAAATAATCGCCAGCATCATGACCAAAGTTGTCATTAATCTGTTTAAAATGATCAAGATCTAGCATCATCAATGCCAAGTAGCCACCTTCTCGACGCGCTTTAATTAACGCTCTTTCGAGACGCTCAAAGGCTAACCCTCGATTTGGTAATCCGGTTAATAAATCAAAGTTTGCCTGATTAAATAATTGATCCTCATATTTTTTTCGCTCAGTTAAATCATTCACGCTAATAATAATGGCGGTGTCCTGACCATAACTCACTCGCTTGGCCGATACGCCCCCCCAAAATATCGTTTGGTCACCTTTTTTCAATTCCAATTCAATATTTTCAAGGTAACCATTACGAATCATCTCTCTTTGCATATTCCGATAATCTTTACGATTAACACAATAACCTATCGCCCTGTCGTAATTAGACGATGACAAATCAGGTTGAAATAATGTTTGTGCCTGGGCGTTAGCATACAAAATAATGCCATCACGAGGCCTAGAAATCACAATAGCCATCGGCGCACCATGAGCTATCGCACGAAAGTGTTGCTGGCTTGCATGCAATGATTTTCCTGTCTGCCAGTATTTGCAGCTCTGGCGGTATTGCAACCACAAACTTATCGTCACCCCCATCGCAAGCAGCATCGATAATAATAATAATAACACCATACTTTGACTTGAATTTTTCTCATAACTGCCCAGCCTTAATAAAATATCCGACTGCAATGGACTGACTACCGTTGTTTGCGTGAGCAGCGTTTTTCCTTCTTGATTATCGGTATAAAGCACTTTCCCTTGGCTGTTTAATAGCTCAACTTTATAGGCGCTATGAAGTGATTCTGACACCAAACCATCAAGTAATGTATCAATCCTATAAACACCAACTAACGTACCCATTAGCTGGTTTTCATTGATTATTGGTACATAGACTTCAAAAACAGATTCACCTCGCTCATTAACGTATTTATTGCTATAAACAACTTGTTTCAGCTGACTAATCTGCTCAGAAATACGTTTAGCTTCTGAATGCGACAAAACGGCTCCAATAAGTGATTCATTATGTTTATACGGAGCCATAGCAAGAATTGTAAATTCACGGCTCACCCAGATAATTTTAGCCAAACCAGAATGGTCGGTAATATAACGGGAACTTAGTGACTGAAAAGCAGGTGTACTCAGGTGCTGAAACGCAATTTGTGCGCTCGTAAGGTTAAGGAAGGTAATATGTGATTTAAGGCGGCGCTGCAAGGTATTTGTTAATGTCACCATTGCATTATCTAACTTTTGTTGCTGTGTACTAAGATCATTTCGTTGCATAAAAAAATAAAACGCTATTATGGCGCAAATAATCCCAGCGGCCGTTAATGCCGGTGGTAACCACGCAGGAGGCCCACCATCTTTTGTGATTTCAGACTGTACCACCTCGCCTTGAAAAGCAGGCTGTTTAATAAAATTTGAATTTCTTGGCTGAAAAGCAAAAAATAAACCGGTTACCAATAAAAAAAATGCGGCCAGCGAAATCTTGAACACGTTAAGTTGTTTGCTTGATTGTTCCTTTTTAAATAAAGGATCGACCCCCAGCTCCCAGTAGCCCTCAGGAAGCTTAATCCGTTGAGAAATTGTGTGCCGAGTAAAAACTTGCTCACTTCCAAAGAATGTATTACCACGGAGATCGCGTAACGCAATATGCCCGAGTGCTGATGCGTCGAGGGTGCCTGCATCTCGTAGTAGCGATTTGACATCCAGCACCATACTGACGATGCCCCACGTTTCTTGCTTATGGTAGATTGCTTGACGTCCAATTAAACCCACCCCCCCCTGACGAAGAGTTATCGGGGCCGTTAATGCCATAGAACGCTGCTCAATTGCCCTGCGTGAAACAATGCCACCACTGGGGCTAGGATCATTTAATAAGTCATAACCAAAGGCTTCTTTATTACCATTTAGCGGGGAGATGTACTCTATTACACCATTGGGCGCGACAGCAAAATTACGAATTCCTGAGCCAGTGATAAACAATCCCGACAAAAAAGTATCCAGCCGCTTCTTAGCTGCCGGCGTTATCTTTGCCTGCGGAACGATGTCTGTTTCGACAAAGGATGCTAACCCTTGCAGCAGGGCAAAGCGACTGTGAATGACTTGCGACAATTCACTGGCGTGTTGACTCAGCTGATGGCTAATCTCCACGCGTTCCTGCTCGACCAAGTATGTGTCATACCAAGTAGTTGCTTGCCACCACAGTGCAAAAAAACACAACAAAGCAATAATTATAAAATGCTTCGAATTTTGCTTTTTCATCAAGCGACGAACCGATGGTAACTGACTGAAGATGTCCATAAACAAACCTTAAACAATACTGACCAAAGTTTTATCTACCTATTTTAAATACTACTGTACCTAGGATTGAGAATGCTTAATCTCTGTATTTTATAACCGATTTAATTAGATAAAGCGGCGCTGTTTAATTTCTAAAATAAGTTCACATGCACACGATAAATGCCCATAGAGTTTAGTCTGTAAATGCAACAGCGACCGACTTTCAACCTAAAACAATCAGATCATCGACAAATTTATTTCTAATAAGCCTCCACTAGCCTTACTGATTTCGGGTTATTAACGACAAAATAGCGCTATTTCAATGTCGTAAATAGTCTTGATTATGGCGCTGGCGGAACTATTTACCGCCAGATCGCAAGCTAGTATCTTGGTACATCAGGGATAACTCCTTATCACTAAAAAATTAACGGCTGGCCTACTCAATTAACAGGGCTAACGGCGGAGATAGTAGATATGTTTTATAAGAATGACCAGATAGCAGGTTTCGATGATCAAATTTGGCAAGCGATTCAACGTGAAGATCGCCGCCAGCAAGATCATGTTGAGCTGATTGCCTCAGAAAACTATACCAGCGCCCGGGTAATGCAGGCGCAAGGCACCCAGTTAACCAATAAATATGCTGAAGGTTATCCAGGAAAACGTTATTACGGTGGCTGTGAACATGTCGATACTATTGAACAATTGGCGATCGACCGTGCCAAAGAGTTATTCGGCGCCAAGTACGCTAACGTCCAACCTCACTCTGGCTCGCAAGCCAATGCAGCAGTCTTTATGGCGCTGCTTAAGCCCGGCGAAACAGTGTTGGGCATGAGCTTGGCTCACGGTGGTCACTTAACCCACGGCTCTAAAGTCAGCTTCTCGGGTAAAATTTATAACTCGGTGCAGTACGGCCTAAACGAAAGCACTGGCGAAATCGACTACGATCAAGTGGCACAACTCGCTCAAGAGCACCAACCTAAAATGATTATTGCCGGATTCTCGGCCTACTCACGAGTTGTTGACTGGCAGCGTTTTCGTGACATCGCCGACAGCATTGGCGCGTGGTTATTTGTTGATATGGCCCATGTCGCTGGATTAGTCGCTGCAGGTCTTTACCCGAACCCGGTGCCTATTGCCGATGTTGTTACTACCACTACTCATAAGACTTTACGCGGTCCCCGCGGCGGTTTAATTTTGGCAAGAGACGAAGCGCTGGCTAAGCAATTAAATTCAGCGGTATTCCCCGCTGGCCAAGGTGGCCCGTTAATGCATGTTATTGCCGCTAAAGCGATTTCATTTAAAGAAGCAATGAGCCCTGACTATGTCACCTACCAAGCACAAGTTATCGCTAATGCACGTGAAATGGCCTCAGTATTTCAACTACGTGGTTATAAAGTAGTATCTGGCGGTACTGATAATCACTTATTTTTACTCGACTTAATCGACAAAGGCATCACCGGTAAAGATGCTGACGCGGCGCTTGGTCGCGCCAATATCACGGTTAATAAAAATTCAGTGCCTAACGATCCGCAATCACCATTTGTGACCAGTGGCCTGCGTATTGGCACACCAGCAATCACCAGTCGAGGTTTTGGACTTGACGAAGTATCGCAACTAACAGGTTGGATTTGTGATGTGCTGGATGACATCAACAACGAGCAAGTCATCGAGCAAGTGAAAAGCAAGGTACTCGGCTTATGTGATGCCAACCCTGTTTACAGTTAAATAATTTACGGCGCTGGCGCATGCATTGGCTGCGCCGATTAATTTAGTCATTTTTCAGCACAATAGCCTCGAGCTAGGCACGATAAAGAAGGTATGACCATGCAACAATATTCAGGGTTCGGCCTGTTAAAACATTCATTAAGTTTTCATGAAAACTGGCAACGCGTTTGGACCAATCCGGTTGCGAAAAAACACTATGACATCATCATCATTGGTGGTGGTGGCCATGGCTTAGCAACGGCTTATTATTTAGCAAAAGAACATGGCATGACCAACATTGCAGTGGTTGAAAAAGGCTACCTTGGCGGCGGTAATACCGCCCGTAACACCACCATTGTTCGTTCTAACTACCTGTGGGACGAAGCCTCACACTTGTACGAGCACTCACTTAAAATGTGGGAAGGATTGGCCCAAGAATTAAACTACAACCTCATGTTCAGTCAGCGCGGCGTGCTTAACTTAGGCCACACCTTGCAAGACATGCGTGACATCGAGCGCCGAGTTAATGCCAATCGCCTTAATGGCATCGACGGCGAGGTATTAAGCAATGCTCAAGTTCAAGAAATGGTGCCGATTTTAGATTGTTCTAAAAACGCGCGTTACCCAGTCATGGGCGCATCATGGCAAGCCCGTGCAGGTACAGCGCGTCACGATGCTGTCGCGTGGGGTTATGCCCGTGCTGCCAGCGCCTTAGGCGTTGATTTATTACAGCAAACTGAAGTGACTGGTATTCGTCAAAAAGATGGTGCTGTGATTGGGGTTGAAACCAACCGTGGTTATATTTCAGCAACCAAAGTTGCCTGTGTTGCCGCTGGTAATTCAACGGTTATCGCCAAAATGGTTGGTATGGAATTACCGCTTGAATCTCACCCACTGCAAGCGATGGTGTCTGAGCCACTTAAGCCAATTTTAGATACGGTAGTCATGTCTAATCACGTGCACGGTTACGTCAGTCAATCTGACAAAGGCGATTTAGTTATCGGCGCTGGCATTGATGGTTATGTCGGATACGGCCAACGTGGTTCGTTCCATGTGGTTGAACACACTATTGCCGCGATAGTTGAAATGTTCCCAATCTTTAGCCGCGTTCGTTTAAATCGCGCTTGGGGTGGCATTGTTGATACGTGTCCAGACGCCTGCCCGATTATTTCAAAAACGCATATCAAAGGTTTGTACTTTAACTGCGGCTGGGGCACTGGTGGCTTTAAAGCAACGCCAGGGGCTGGTCATGTCTTTGCACACACTATTGCTCATGACGAACCACATCCACTAGCCAAGCCGTTTACTATCGACCGCTTTACCTCTGGCCAACTTATCGACGAGCACGGCGCAGCCGGCGTCGCACACTAAAGGGAATATATCTTATGTTGCTTATCCATTGTCCCTATTGCGAAGAAGATCGCGAAGAAGAAGAATTTGCCCCGGCTGGTCAGGCGCATATCAAGCGGCCGTTAAACCCTGAAGAGCTCAGCGATGCTCAGTGGGCCGAGTATTTATTTTTCCGTAAAAATCCACGCGGCCTCCATCACGAGTTATGGCTACATGCGACCGGCTGTCGCAAGTTTTTTAATGTGACCCGTAATACCGCCACTTACCAAATTCTCGAATCCTATAAAATTGGCCAACAGCCAAGTTTCACTAGTGAGGGCGAAAAATGAGCCAAGTCAATCGTATTAATGCCAGCAACGAGCGAATTAACCGCGCCAACAGCCTGACATTCTCCTTTAATGGCAAGCAGTACCAAGGTTTTGAAGGCGACACCGTCGCTTCAGCCCTGTTAGCCAATGGCGTTGATGTTATCGGCCGTAGTTTTAAATACAGCCGCCCACGTGGCATCATCAGTGCTGATGCGCAAGAGCCTAATGCTATTTTTCAGGTTGGTTCTAACCAGGCAACGACAGTGCCAAATCCACGCGCAACCCAAACCGAGTTGTATCAAGGCCTAACCGCGACTTCAACCAATGGCTGGCCCAATGTAGATTTCGACATGATGTCGGCGATTGGCAAAGTTGGCGGTGCCGTGATGCCACCGGGTTTTTACTACAAAACCTTTATGTATCCGCAATCACTGTGGATGTCTTACGAAAAATTAATCCGTAAAGGCGCTGGTTTGGGCTGCAGCCCGCAACAACCAGATCCTGACACATACGACAAAATGCATCACCACTGTGATGTCATGATTGTTGGCGGCGGCCCAGCAGGTCTTGCGGCAGCCTTAGCAGCAGCCCGTACTGGCGCCCGTGTCATTATCAGTGACGAACAAAACGAGTTCGGGGGCCACTTATTATGCTCAAAACAAGCTATTGGCGAACAAGTGCCGACCCAGTGGGTTAACGAAGTCGTCAGTGAATTAGCCAGTTTAGACAACGTGATGTTATTGCCGCGCAGTACGGTGTTTGGTTATTACGATCATAACTATTTAGGCATTAACGAACGCCGCACCGATCACCTTGGTGAGCACGTTGCTGGCACCCGTCAACGCGTTCATAAAGTACGTGCTAAGCAAGTAATTTTAGCGACTGGTTCGCACGAGCGACCATTAGTCTTTGGCAATAATGATGTGCCGGGCTGTATGTTAGCCAATGCTGTTTCAACCTACATTAACCGTTACTCGGTAGTACCAGGCACTGAATTAGTGTTAATGACTACTAACGATAACGCCTACAAAACGGCGATTGATTGGCATGATACCGGCCGTAAAGTGGTTGCGATTATCGACACACGTAGCAGCGCTGACGGCGATTTAGTCAAACAAGCAATAGATCGTGGCATCACCATTAAGTTTGGTCATGGCATTATCGAAGTTAAAGGCAGCAAGCGCGTCAGTGGAGTCGACATTGCCAGGCTCAACACTCAAGGTGACCAAGTCACTGGCCCAGTTGCATTACTTAAATGTGATACCGTCGCTAGCTCAGGTGGTTGGAGCCCAGTGATTCACTTGTCATCACATACTGGCAGTCGCCCGGTATGGCGCGATGATGTTAACGGCTTTGTGCCTGGCGAAACAGTGCAAAAACAGCACGTTTGCGGTGGTTTGGTCGGCGATTATGCGCTGGCTAAAGTACTTGCAACAGGCTTTTCTACCGGGGCAACTGCCGCCCAAAAAGCAAGTTTTGGCAACGGCCATTACAGCGGCACCTTGCCACAAACCCAAGATCCGGTTGAGTCTGCAGCAATGGCGCTATTCCATATTCCGCACACCAAACCGACCAGCCGTGCGCCCAAGCAGTTTGTTGATTATCAAAATGATGTCACCGCTGCTGGCATTGAACTGGCTAACCGTGAAGGTTTTGAGTCGATTGAGCACGTTAAGCGTTATACCGCATTAGGTTTTGGTACTGACCAAGGCAAGCTTGGCAACATTAACGGCATGGCCATTACCGCTAAATCTTTGGGCAAAACGATTCCAGAAACCGGCACCACCATTTTCCGTCCAATGTACACACCAACGACCTTTGGCGCCCTTGCTGGTGCAGATGTTAAGCACTTGTTTGATCCGGCGCGCTTTAGCGCAATGCATCAATGGCATTTAGACAATGGCGCAGAGTTCGAAGACGTTGGCCAATGGAAACGCCCGTGGTATTTCCCACATGTAGGCGAAAGCATGCAACAAGCATTAGAGCGTGAGTGTGTAGCCACCCGTAACAGTGTCGGTATTTTAGATGCGTCAACCTTGGGTAAAATTGATATCCAAGGTAAAGATGCCCGTGAATTCCTTAACCGGGTTTATACCAATCCGTGGAGCAAACTTGCCGTTGGTAAATGTCGTTATGGCGTGATGTGTAAAGAAGACGGCATGGTGTTTGATGACGGGGTAACCGCTTGTCTTGATGATAACCGTTTTATCATGACTACCACCACTGGCGGCGCAGCAGGCGTATTGCAGTGGTTAGAGTTATGGCATCAAACCGAATGGCCAGAACTTGAAGTGTACTTTTCAACCGTGACAGACCAATGGTCGACCATGACCATCTCGGGCCCGAACAGCCGCAAGGTTTTAGAGAAAATTTGTCAGCAAGACGTTAGCAACGACGCCTTTAAATATATGGATTGGATCAATGCAACTGTCGCAGGGGTTAAAGCGCGGATCTTCCGGATTTCATTTACCGGTGAGCTCTCGTTTGAAATTAACGTTCAGGCTAACTTTGGCATGCACACGTGGCAAGCAGTGATGGATGCAGGTAAAGAATTTAACATTACCCCGTACGGCACTGAAACCATGCATATTTTACGTGCAGAAAAAGGCTTTATCATTGTCGGTCAAGATACTGATGGCTCGGTCACACCGCAAGATTTAGACATGAACTGGGTCGTTGGTAAAAAGAAAGAGTTTAGCTATATTGGTAAACGATCATGGACCCGTTTCGATAATCAGCGAGATGATCGCAAACAAATGGTTGGCTTAAAATCGAAAGATCCTAAATTTGTATTGCCAGAAGGATCGCAAATCGTATTCGAAAAGGATCAACCGATCCCAATGACTATGGTTGGCCATGTCAACTCTAGTTATTACAGTGCTTGCTTGGGTTATTCAATCGCATTAGCAGTAGTGAAAGGCGGCATTAACCGCCAAGGTCAAACGGTTTATTTACCGCTAGCCGATGGCACTACTGCTGAGGCCGAGATTTGCAGCCCGGTGTTTTATGATCCAAAAGGAGATCGTCAAAATGTCTAATTCCATTATTAGTGATGTCATCAATGATCCGAGCTTAGCACAGTCACCATTGCACCATGGCGACCTCGAAAATCTAGCCGCCTACACCAGCAACGGTGGAGTGATCCTTAAAGAGATCAAATTATTAGGTCACCTAAATTTACGTGGCAATGCTCAAGATCCTGCTTTTGTCGCAGGCATAGAGCAAACACTGGGATTGGCTTTGCCAGTAAACCCGTGCGAAAGCGCTAGTAGCGGCGAGACCCAAATTCTGTGGCTAGCGCCAGATGAATGGTTAGTGATTGTCGCATCGGGCACCGAAGCTGAAGTTGAAGCAAAGCTAAGATCAAACTTAACCGGCCATTTCGCCGTCAGCGATATTAGCGGCGCGCAAACCATTGTCAATTTAGCCGGTAAAGATGTGATTAACCTAATGAAAAAATCGACGGGTTATGACATGCATTTAGCTAGTTTCCCAATTGGCAAGGTCATTGGCACGACATTCGCCCAATCTGGCGCTATTATCAAACGTACCGGTGAGTTAGAGTTTCAACTGGTGATCCGTCGCAGTTTTTCTGATTATATTTGGTTATGGATCCAGCAAGCTAGCTTAGAATATGGCCTGACTATCGCGAAATCATAAAGCTAAACTAAACTTAGCTAAACAAGCCCTGCCATATTAACACCGCCAATCAGCCTTCTGATTGGCGGTTTTCGGAGAACTATATGTCCACCACCAATTTACAAACGCAGATCATTACCGCGAGCTGTCCAAGCAAACCAGGTACGGTCGATGTTGTGACCAGTTTCCTTTATCAGCAAGGTTGCTACATTAACGAAATTCATTCATTTGATGATACCGACAAAGATCGTTTTTTCATTCGGATAGAATTTAGACCAGATCAAGCACAGCAGTTTGATCGTGCCAATTTTATTGCCACATTTAAAGACAAGGCTGCCGCTTTTGAAATGGACTGGCAGCTCTGCGCTAAA
The DNA here is from genome assembly GCA_013214945.1 of Gammaproteobacteria bacterium. Lineage (NCBI taxonomy): Bacteria > Pseudomonadati > Pseudomonadota > Gammaproteobacteria > Gammaproteobacteria bacterium. The sequence continues at coordinate 5,298 of JABSRT010000002.1, read as the reverse complement.
GCCAACAAAACTAAAGTGGTGATCATGGTCTCGAAACATGATCATTGCCTCAATGATCTACTTTATCGTTATCGAACCGGAGATCTAGACATTGAGATCATGGCGATCATTTCTAATCACCCAGATCTAGAAGAGCTAGCAACGTGGCATGGTTTACCTTATCACCACCTGCCAATCTGCAAAGAAACTAAACCGCAACAAGAAGCTCAGACGTGGGAAATCATTGAAAAATCTGGCGCTGACTTGGTGATATTAGCGCGTTACATGCAGGTATTATCAAGCGAGATGTGTCAAAAGTTATCGGGCTGGGCGATTAATATTCATCACTCATTATTACCAGGCTTTAAAGGCGCACGGCCTTATTATCAAGCGTATGATAAGGGCGTTAAGCTCGTCGGGGCCACCGCTCATTACGTCAGTGACGATCTTGATGAAGGGCCAATCATTACCCAAGGCGTCGAAACCGTGGATCATTGTTGTTATCCAAAAGATCTCGCGGCAACTGGGCGTGATATTGAATGCCTGACTTTGTCACGCGCGGTTCGTTATCACATTGAACATCGAATATTTGTCCACGATAAAAAGACCGTAGTTTTCGCTAAATAGTAACAATGCCAACAGACGGGTTAATGATTATTAAAAAGATCCTTAACTCGTCTATTTTAACGAATTAAGGATCATAATTCGCTGGTGTTTAAACCTAATTTTTAATAACAGGAATTGAGCAACCAAATCACAGCATTTATCAAAAGCCCAGCTATTATTAATTGATACATTGGAGGTATAAATTATGTTTAGCAATAACTACGGAACCTACCGAGGTTTTATTCGTTCACATCTAGATAACGTAAAAAATAAATTAGGCTATTATCAGGCACAAAAAGATCTAGATTGGTCCAAGGTCAAACGATTGGTTTTTGTTTGCCAAGGCAATATTTGTCGTTCGTCTTATGCCCATTATTTAGCCCTGCAGAACACAGACAAAGTTGCCTCGCTTGGTTACGCTACTACAACAGGGCAAGCAGCTAATGAGGTCGCAGCTAAAGTGGCTATGGTACGGGGAGTTGACCTTTCACAGCATTTAACCACAGATTTAACTGATTTTATTGTCAGTTCAGGGGATTTGTTTTTGGTAATGGAGGATCGCCACCTCGATAAAATCACATCAGTATTAGAACATTCCGATGTTCAAGTGAGCTTACTTGGCTTATTTTCTTCTCCGAGTAGCGCGTTAATTTACGACCCCTTTACCCACAGCGAAGCCTATTTCAATAGTTGTTTTAATCGTATTGACTCAGCGGTCAATCAAGTCGTCACTCTCTTTGCAAATGCTCGTTCTTCTTAAGCTATTTGGCTTGTGCTATTTTTCGTAATACGTTGCGCATATCTTGCCAGAAGGGGCGAGGATCCTGCCAGTTAAACACAAAGTAATGACATTTAAAACTACAGTAACTGGTTATTAGCGACCATAAACTTTGGCTGGCCGAAGATTTAAAAACGGGGTCGTTAATTGCTTTTTTCTGAAATGAAATTCGCAGCAGTCTTTTTACTTCAGGGATCATGTATATCGCGCTCACTAATCGATAGTTAGTTTGTTGCACCGATTTATTATCACCAAACAATTTAACTAAGCCAGACGCAAAACCAACACCGCTGTAATATGACAGCGCTAAACTTCCCCAAAATCGGCCGTTAATTTCCATCAAAATATATTGTTGGCGCTTAGCACAAAATCGATACTCAACCATTGCAACTCCTTGCCAATTAATTTTCTTTAATAATGCTTTTGATTGCTCAAGGCAAGCTTGATGCTGCGATAGCTCTACCGAACGGCACCGCGTTGATGTGCCACCTTCAGGCGGCCATTCATGTTCTCTAATATGCTGAAACTCAAGATGAACCTCACCATCTTTACATAAAAAGAACTGGCCAAGCCCAACGCCATGACAATAGGCCTGGATCAGAGGGAAGCACCCGATGCTCTGATAGGGCGCAAGCAATTCGAACAGCTGTTGATAGTTAAGCGCATACAATAATTTATGAAGAGTTAAACCTTGTTGTTGCAGCTTAGTCTGAACTTGTAACGGATTAGCCCACTTTAATACCAATGGGAAGGTTAGTTCCGCTGCAATATCATCAAGCTCATTTAGCTCTTTTATCAGCCATGTTTTAGGACAATCGATACCTACGCTTTTAGCGTAGGTTATCGTCGACGCTTTATCTAACACAATGTCCATTTGGCGTGATTGTGGGATCAACAGCTTTAATTTAGGCTCAAGCGTAGCCCGGCTCTCATTTAATAGCGCAATGTCTGACTCGCTAATTGCAATTAAGCAAGACAGTGGGTATGTTTCAGATAGTGATACTAATTGCTCTATTAGTAACTCCTTGGTTGATGCTCTAATCTCACTTTGGTGACAATGCTTTGAAGCATGCCCAATGCAACCATTGGCACCGATACCAATGGTTCGGTAACCGTGCTCAGCCAAATCTCTCAAGATAGTTAAACCAATCGGTGTATTTACACTTAGCACTATAATTGACTTCAATGATGACTCCATTTAAATAACAGTTTTTAGGCTGTCGTAGCAAAAATTTGCCCCAGCCCGAGTTAATGCTTGTGGGTAACTGCCCTGTAACGATACTGGGTGTTGCGTGACATTAATTTTAGAATTCGCTAACTGCTTGAAATCAGTGGTGACAAAGCGCTCTGTGTTATTCGCCAAAAATTGACAGATTGTTTTAAAACGTTGCTGGGTTAATTTATTGCTGCAAATATTATGATACTGAAAATTGCTGATTTTAAAAAATTCAAACGGATGAGTTAAGATGCACACGCTATCTAATTGCTGCTGATGAGCCTGATTTAAGATTGTTATGATTTCTTTGGCAGAACAGGCTGTAACGGCCATACTACGAGGCACCGGTTTACCGCGAACCGAATAAGAGTTAAAAGTGGTCAATGGCAGATCAATCACACCTTCTATCTCATGAAAGCCATGGTAGTTTTGCAGCTTAACCGATGCCGGTGGCGAAATTCCCATAGCAACATTTGAAGATAACGGTATTTTGAGTTTCGCTAATGATTTAAAGGTTTCAATATCACATGAGAAACTGCCCGTTCTAACTGCTACCGGCCTATCAGCACCTAGCTTAATAAACCGCTCAATCGCTTCTGCAAAAATATCGTTCATTTCGTGTGCCGACCTTCCGCTCGAGTGGTCGTTGTACTTTGTTGAAACAACAGTACCATTATCAAAATTAGTCCAACACGGATGTACATGCAGTTGGATATCCTGCTGGTAGGATTGTATTTTTTCAACCACGTCGCTCATAGAATCGTAGCCAAAGTAACGGCTTTGCAACGACTCAGTGAAAAACGTAGCCTTTAGTTGATGTTTGGCTAACGTTGCCAGGATAAAACCCAAACCATGGCTCTCACTATTTTTATAGCCATAAACGGGCTGTGTTAGTAATGGTTTATATCTTGACGGGTCACTAAAACAACCAGCGATCGACGCTTCAACATCTATCGTAATAAATACTTTGGTTTTATTCATGACAGCTCACCTCGATTAAAAATTGGCAGCTTTAGCAATAAATTATTAAAATAGTTACGGTAGAACTTTTTGCTGTTTTCTATCGGATGACCAATAAAGAGTATTAATATAAATATACCAATAACAGTAATGCTGTGATTAACTGCTGCGCTTAATTCAAACTTAGATAAAACTGCGGTAAATAATTCAATCAAGGGTTGGTGCAATAAATACAGCGTGAATGTGAAGTTAGCCAAATGCCTAATTAATCTGGTGATTTTATTTTCAGTAATCTCAAAACTAGCAAACAAAATTCTAGCTGATGCGAAATTAGCAACAATAATCATCGTTAATAAATAATCACTTAAAAAATTGCGCGAAAAAGCAAATTCGAGAAACAACTCGGGCGGTAGCCAACTTTCAAACATATTCCAGCCAACACTAGAAATTCCATAACTAATAAATAAACTAAAAGCCAAAACAGAACAGATAAAAATAATGGAGTTTAATGTTAGTGAACAATTACCAAGAGGGTTCTTTCGATACAGCCAAACCCCAATCCACCAACAAGGTGCTAACATCGCAATTTTAGGCCCAACCACAAACAAGATGCAGACTAGCATTGCTACGCCCCATGAGCGCGAATAAAAAACTACCGCAAACATAACGTAATACCAAACCTCATAATTTATCGACCAGTATGGTACATTGCTCAACGATTGGATCGAGACGACCCAGAGTTCATTGGTAAAGGCTAAGCTAGATAATATGCGAACCGCGATTAAGTCATAATGATCGCCATATAACTCAGGGGCAATTTGATTACCCAATAAGTCTGCAGCCAATGTCAGTATGATTGCAGGCAATACCACTGAATAAATTCTTGATGCCCTATTTACTATAAATTCTGAGATATGTTTTTCTTTAACATCACGACAAAATGCAATGATAAAACCTGACATAACAAAAAATATCACAACAGCTTCATGCCCCATATGAAAGAGGGGATTCGACAACTGAAAATCTTGATTAGAGTGATACAAAAAGACAAGTAACGCAGCCAAGAACCGAATAATATCGAGATATAAAGAAAACGAACGAGACATTATTAAATCCTTTTACATGCTTCCAATAATTAACGTACAACAGCAGTTATTTTCTTATCTTGATATTTTAAAATTAAGAACCGTAACCTTAGTTGAGTCTAGTACATAACGATCCTTAGGCAAGTTGCGCTTTAAAAATATTGAGAAAAGGTTGACGGTTACCATTCTGTGACGAGGAAACTTTTATCGCACATACGAAAAACGCCCCAGCATTTCTGCAGGGGCGCTATCCTAAATAGGTGATTGGCAATGGCTAAGTCGTTCTTTGCGTGGCTGCAAGCTTGCTCTCGTAACGACTACGTCGTTGACGATTAATCTTGTCTTTTGTACTCCGCTAGCAACGACGATCCTGAGCTTATTATATTTTTAGCGCACAAACGAAAAAAGCCCCAGTTTTTCGACTGAGGCTTTATTCTAAATAGGCGTCTAACAATGGCTAAGTCGCTCTTTCCGTGACTTCGACTCTACTCTAGCACTGACTTCGTCAGCGGCGAACGTCCATGGAGTTGATAATATTATTATATTGCAGACGCGAAAAAGCCGCTGAAAATTAATGCAGCGGCTCTATCTAATACCAATTCCGTTAATTTTGTGATCTAATGCGGCTTATGTAAAGGGAGCGTATATGACTCAAACTATTTCACAATTAATTG